>NZ_JBHVEG010000038.1:0-42514 GCF_042802395.1 Promicromonospora sp. NPDC057488 | reverse complement strand
GGGGGGGGCCACCTCGCTTTTCCCCCCCCCGGGGGCGCGGTCGCGCGACGGGGGTCCCGGGGCGCGTGCCGCGCCCGTGAACGCCCGGACGAGGTCAGCCCTCGAAGGTGACGTCCAGCGTGATCTGGCCCACGCCGGTCAGGGCCTTCGAGATCGGGCAGCCGACCTTGGCGGCCTCGGCCGCGGCCTTGAAGCCCGCCTCGTCGATGCCGGACGCGAAACCGCGCACGGTCAGGGCGCTCTTGCTGATGTGGAGACCGCCGGCCGGGTCCGGGCCGAGCGTGACCACGGCCGAGACCTCGATCTGCTCCGGCGTGGCGCCGGCCTGGCCCAGCTCGTTCGTGAAGGCCATCGTGTAGCAGGACGAGTGCGAGGCGGCGAGGAGCTCCTCGGGGCTGGTGACCCCGTTCGCCTCCTCGGCGGCACGCGCCGGGAACGACACGTCGTACGTGCCGACGCCGGACGACGAGAGCTCGACCTGGCCCTTCCCGTCCTGGAAGGTGCCGTTCCAGGCGGTGCGAGCGGTACGTGCTGGCATGGTGCACTCCTTGAAGATCGCGTTGTGACCTCGGACGGGTCCCTGCGTGCCCGACCCTACGACGCCCGCCGGGCAGTCGCGTCACGGCGCGAAGTCGAGCGCCTCCTCGTCCACGGCCAGTACCGTCCAGCTGCTGCCCGCGGCGTCCGCGAGGTCGTACGCGGGCACCACCAGCACCGCGCCGTCTGGCAGGGTGTAGCCCACCTCGGTCAGCTCGGCCGACACGATCGTCACGTCCTGGACCGGCCAGGCGATCGGGCCGCCGGGCGCGGGCGACGGCCCGGCGTCCCCGTCCGGGGCGGCCTGCCGGGCGCTCGGCGCCGTGCCCGCGAACCGGGGGTCGCCCAGGCGCTCCACGGCCGCCTCCTCGCTGACCACCGGATACTCGCCCAGGCTCTCGCCCGCGGCGGTGCGCACCTCAGCCGTCCCCGGCGTGTCCGTCAGGCCGACGCCCGCGTGGAACACGAGCCGCGTCGCGGAGTCCAGGTCGCCGCCAGCGGTGAGCGGCTCGACGCTCTCGGCCTCGGCCCCGGACTCGTCCGGCGCCCCCATGACCGAGGGCCCGTCCTCGCGGGCCTCCGGCGCCGCCCCGGTGTCGGTCCCGCTGTCCAGCGCGGCGGGCAGGGCCCCCGGCCCGGACTCCCCGAGCAGGTAGCCGCCACCGCCCACCGCGACGACACCCGCCACGGCGGCCGCCACGAGCCACGGCGTCCGGCGGCGGTGCCGCCGCATCGCGAGCTCGTCCACCGACGGCGCGGCGGGCTCGGCGGGCGCAGGGGGCTCGGTCGCCGCCGGCCCCGGCAACCGCCCGCCCGACCCGGCGATCAGCGCGTCGACCTTGGCCCGGAGCACGTCGTCGGCCGGACCGGGCGCGCGCCGCGCCGGGTCCGCCGCCGTCAGACGGTCGAACGCCTGGTCCTCCGGTCGCTGGTGCTCGTTCATCGCTGTCCCTCCGTGCCGTGCCCGGCTCCGCGCCGCGCACACCCTCCATATGTGCTCATGCGTCCACCGCTTGCTCGTGGGCGTCCCACGCCTCGCGCAGGCGGGCCCGTGCCCGGGACAGCGCCGCGTCGGCGCCGCCGCGGGAGACGCCGAGCACCTGGGCCAGGTCGTCGCCCGACAGCCCGTCCCAGGCGACGAGCAGGAGGATGCGCCGGTCGCGCGGGGACAGCAGGGACAGGACCTGCCGCACGGCGTCGTCGTCGACGGCGAGCGTCGCGGGGTCCACGTCGTCTGGCTCGTCCGGGACCACGGCGACGGGCAGCGCCCGCATCTTGCGCCGGTGGTTCGCCAGCACGTAGCCGGCGGTGCGGTAGAGCCAGGGCAGCTCGGCGGCGTCGGGCACGTCGTCGCGCCGGCGCCACGCGGTGGCGAGCACCTCGGCGGCGAGGTCCTCGGCGTCGGAGGCGCGGCCGCCGTCGGGCAGCCGCCGCACGAAGTAGGAGTAGAGGGCGCGCGAGTGCGCGTCGAAGAGCGCGCCGAACCAGGCCTCGTCGTGCTGCGGCGGTTCGTCGTGCGGGGCGCCGGGGCTGTCGTCCACGCCCCCACTCTGTCGTGAATGCCGGGTTCCTTGCACCCTCGGACACAAGAAAACCCTGGCGGGCGACTCGCCCCGCCAGGGTTCTCCGATCAGGCCCGCTCAGGTCAGCAGGCGCCCAGGTCCTGCCACACGCCCCACTCGCCGGTGGTGCCGGGCGTCTCGCCCTGCGTCCACCACTTGGCGCGCCACTCGTGGCCGCCGTGCGACACGGTGTTGCCGCCCACGTAGGTCGACGACGCGCTCCACGCGGCCGAGGCGCAGGCCTCGCCGGGCGGGTCGGTCGGGTCGGTGGGCGGGTCGGTCGGGTCCGTCGGCGGGTCCGTCGGGTCGGTCGGCCCGCCGCCCTCGATCGGACCGGGGTTGCCGGAGCCGAGCACGTTCCACAGCGCGCCGGTCAGCGCGCCGGACCGGTCACCCGAGAGGTCCCACCACATGGCGCCGCCGAGCCCCTCGGACCGGATGTACTGCGCCTTCTTGGCGACGGACTGGTCGTTGTCGTACGACCACCAGGTGTTGCCGTCGTGCCGCCAGGCGGCCCCGAGGTCGGCGTCGTAGTAGCCGGTGCCGACGTTCTTGATCACGTCGTAGTCGTTGATCCCCGCCTCCCACTGGCCGGGAGCGGCGCTGGTCGCGGTGCCCCACGCGTCCGACGACGACGCACCGGTCCAGCCGCGCCCGTACATCGCGAGGCCCAGGCCGAGCTGCGCGGGAGCGATCCCGGCGTCGGTGTACGACTTCACCGCGAGGTCCGCGCTGAACTGCCGGGCCTCCTCCCGCGGGTCGGCCGGGTCGTGGTACAAGTTGCCCTGGTGGCCGGTCAGCGCCGGGTCCCAGGCGCCGTGCAGGTCGTAGCCCTGCACGTTGCCGAAGTCGAGGGACTCGAAGATCTCGGGGTCGTTCCAGCCGCCGTCCTCGATGTCCGCCGGGTTGGCCGGCAGGAACGCGGACAGCTCGTAGTCCTTGCCCGTCTGGGCGCCGACGGCGTCGAGCTGCTCACGGAACTCGGCGAGCAGGAGCTTGAAGTTCCGGGCGTCGTTCACCTCGTCGACGTGGTTGCCCACGTTGCCGTTCTGCGAGCCGGGCCACTCCCAGTCGATGTCGAACCCGTCGAAGACACCGGCGGCGGCACCGGCGCCGCCACGGCCGTCGATCACCGGCAGGTTGCCCTTGATGAACATGTTCACGCAGCTCGACACGAACTTCTCGCGCGAGGCGTCGGTCGCTGCGGCCAGCGAGAAGTTCTTGGACCAGGTCCACCCGCCGATCGACATCATGACCTTGAGGTCGGGGTGCTTGGCCTTGAGCTGCTTGAGCTGGTTGAACGAGCCGGCCAGGGGCTGGTCCCAGGTGTCGGCCGCACCGGAGACCGAGTTGGCCGCCGTGTAGCCCATGCCATAGTCGGCCCAGGCGTCACCCGCGCCGTCGGACCCGTTGGGGCCCTCACCCTGCGCCTTGTTGGCCTCGAAGCACTCGAGGTTCTGGTGGTGGATGTTGGCGAACGCGTAGTTGATGTGGGTCAGCTCGTCGGCCACGCCGGACGTGTCGATCTGCTTGACCTGGTAGCCGCGGCCGTACACGCCCCACTGCGTGAAGTAGCCGACGCTGCGGAAGCCGTTGATGGCGGAGCTGCTCGCCCCGGCGGCGGCGGGCTCGGCCTCGGCCGCGTTCGCCTCGCGCATGCTGGCGCCCGCCACGACGGCGGAGGCCGCCACCGCGAGCGCGGCCACCCCCGCGAGTATCCGTCGGGTGGTCTTACTGGCGCCTGATAGCGGTTCGTACGTCGAGTCCATCGTCTTCCCTCTCTGGTCCGGGCACTGCTCCGGTAACGGTGGTCGCGCTGGTCATGCTTCGTTAAAAGTAAGGAAACCTGCGTTAACGGGAAATAAGGGGATTCCACACGGTGGGACTACGTAGTGGTAAGGGGCGAACCGCACGCGGTTGTTTCGGTGTGAAACCTTCGCCACCGAAACAACTTCGTGCGGTATCAGGTACCCGGGCCGTCCGCGGTGGGGCAGGATCCCAGGCCCGGGGCCGGATCGCAGCAAAAGTCGCACGCTCAGGTTGATGCGGGTGAAACGTGTGGAGGTCATACTTGCGAGCACCGTGAACGAATCCGGGAGGCTCGACGATGACCGCGCTGCCGCAGCAAGTCGTTTTTCCGCTCCCCCTCGGTGACCGCACCGTGGCCCCTCACGTCGCGTGCGAGCTCACGCGTGTGGTGGGTGACGAACCTGGATGTGTGGACCAGACAGCACGGATGCTCGACGAGGAGCATCTGGTCGGGACGGCGCTGATGCCGGACCCGCTGCCTGCCGCACGTGCGGTCCGCGAGGCCGTAGGCCCGCTCGGGCTCGACGACGAGGCACGCCGTGTGCTGCTCGTCGCCGCAGTCGCCGTGGTGGACCGCACCGAGCTGTTGCTCGCCGCATCGGGCACAGACATCGACACCCTCATGGCCGGCCCCGCCGGCCGCCACCTCCATCTCGTGGGCGGCCGGTTCCGCTTCCACCATCCGCGCGTGCGCTCCGTGGTGCACGACGACGCCGACCTCGCCTCGCGCACCGCCGCCCACGTGGCGCTGGCGGAGGTGCACCGCAAGGCCGACGAGCCGCTCATCGCCATGTGGCACACGGCCCTCAGCACGCTCGCGGGAGACCCCCTGCTGGCGGACGGCCTGGTCGAGCTCGCCGAGCAGCACCTGGCGCGCGGCGACGTCCACCGTGCGCACGAGGTGGCGCGCGAGGCCGCGAGCCACGGCACCGACCGGGTGCGGGCGCGTGCCTTCGCGGTGGCCGGCCGGGCCGCGCTGTGGGCAGGGCACGTGCACGACGCCGTCGTGTACCTCCGGCGCGCGACCAGTCCCGCCGACAGCGGCTCGTCCGCGGCCGGCGCGCCCGACGCCGCACGCTCGCTCGGCGTGGCGCTGGCGCTGCTGGACGGGCGGCCCGACGCCGTCGTCCCCGAGGACGCGGCCGGACCCGACCGCGCCGCGATCGCCGCCGCCCGCAAGACGATCCGGCTGCTCGACGGCGCGCCCGGCGAGGCCGCCGCGATCCTGTCCGAGGTGGCGGAGCTGGCCCCTGCCCGCCCGCCGGGCTGGTGGTTCGACGGGCCGGACGAGGCCCTGACGCCGCTCGCGGAGGCGCACCTGCGGGTGGCGCAGGCGTACCTGGCCCTGCGCCTGGGCAACATCACCGGCGCCGCCTCGGTGCTCGACGACGCCGTGGAGCGCCTCCCCGTGGCCCTCGCCTTCGGCGGGCTCGGGATCGCGCTCGCGCGCCGGCTCGACCTGGTCCGGGACGGGCACCTGCGCCGGCCGACCGCCGCGCTCGAGGCGTCGGTGCCCGGCCAGGTCGCTCCGGTCGTCCGGGCGGCCACGCTCGGCGACCGGGCCCAGACCGCCGTCTTCGACGGGCGCTGGGTGGAGGCCGCGACCCTGCTCGGGCTCGCGGCCGAGCGCGGCGGCGACGAGCTGCGCCGGCTCTGGCTGCCCACGCCCGACCCGGTGGAGCTGCTGGTGCTCGCCGGTCAGGACCGGGCCGCGCGCCGCTCGCACGAACGCCTGCGGCTGCGCGTGCTGCCGTCCGTCGGCACGGACGCGGCCGGGAGCTATCCGGCCGGGGCCGGCCACGCCGGGCCGGGGCACGCGGTGTCCGGCACCGCCGGCCACCCGGGGGTGTCGAACGGCTTCGCCGGCGGCCCGATGCGCCGACGCCGCCTCGACCTGGCGCGCGCCGAGCTCGCGCTCGCCGACGCGTCGGGCGTGAACCGGGCGCGCGAGCGGGCCGTCGAGGCGTCGCTCCGCGTGGGCTCCACGTTCGAGCGCGGCCTCACGGAGCTGGTGGCCGCGCGCGCCTTCGCCCGGCTGGGCCTGCCCGGGGACGCCGCCGCGCACCTGCTGGGCGCGCACGAGCTGTTCGAGGAGTCCGGCGCCAAGGCCTGGCAGCACATCGCCGAGCAGGCGCTCACCACGCCCGGGTTCGTGCGGGAGGCGCCGGCCCGCCAGGCGAGCGCTCCCCCGCCGCCTGCCGCGGCGGCCGCCCCGGTCCCCACGCAGCCGCGGGACGAGCCGGCGGGCGCCCCGGTGATCGACGTCGGCGAAGAGCTGTGCGGGCAGTGGACCGACCTGCTCACGGAGCGAGAGCTCGATGTCGCGCGGCTCGTGGTGCAGGGCCGGACCAACCGGCAGGTCGCGGCCAGCCTCTACGTGTCGGTGCGGACCGTGGAGGTGCACCTGGGGCGGGTCTTCCGCAAGCTCGGGGTGCGGTCCCGCACGGAGCTGGCGGTACTGGCGCTGCGGGGGTAGGCCCCGCGGCGTCAGGCCTCCAGCAGGATGGTCACCGGCCCGTCGTTGACCAGCTCCACCTGCATGTCGGCACCGAACCGGCCCGTCTCGACCGTCAGGCCGCGCTCGCGCAGCGCGGCCACGACGGCGTCCACGAGCGGTTCGGCGACCGGCCCCGGCGCCGCCTGGTTCCACGTGGGGCGGCGCCCCTTGCGGGCGTCGCCGTAGAGCGTGAACTGGCTGACGACGAGCACGGGTGCGCCGACGTCGGCCACCGACTGCTCGTCGTGCAGGATCCGCAGGTCCGCGATCTTGCGGGCGATGGTCTCGACCTGGGCCGGGCCGTCGTCGTGCGTCACGCCGACCAGCGCCAGGACGCCGGGCTTGTCGATGGCGCCCACGACCTCGCCGTCCACGGTCACCGAGGCCCGGGTGACGCGCTGGAGCACCGCCTTCATCGACGGCCCTCGGCGTAGGCGTCCGCGAAGACGGCACGGACCTCGCCGACCGGGCGGCCGCCGCCGAGCACGGGCACGCGGCCCAGCCCGTCGAGCCCGCCCGGGTACACGCCCGGCAGGCCCGCCGCGCCCGCGGCACGCAGCGCGGCGGCGAGGATGGCGGGGCGGGCGCGGGCGGAGCCGTCGAGCACCTTGAACGCGAGCGCGGAGCCGTCGGGCAGGCCGGCGGCGTAGACGCCCTCGGCGCCGTCCTTGGCGACCAGGCCCGGCACCGCCTGCATGGCGAGCGTGACGTCGCGCCCCGTGCCGCCCACCATCTCGGGGTGCGCGGAGATCGCCCGGGCGGCGCGCGCCTCGTGCGAGCGGACGTCCTCCGTCGGCGCGGCGCCCAGCGTCGAGAACGCGCGCGCCAGGCCGAGCAGCGTCGTGGAGAACAGGGGCGCGCCGCAGCCGTCGACGGTGGTGTGCATGACGAGCTCGGTGTCGCCGGTCAGCTCCAGGATGGTGCTGCGGACCGCGCGCTGCAGGGGGTGCTCGGGCGACAGGTAGGTCTCGATGTCCCAGCCCTGCGTGAGGCAGGTGGCGAGCATCGCCGCGTGCTTGCCCGAGCAGTTCTGCGCGAGCGGCGCCGGGCCCGGACCGCCGTCGTGCGGGGCGATGTGCCAGTCCAGCGCGGCCGGCGGGTAGAGCGGCAGGTCAGGGGTGTTCCGCAGGGCGCCGGAGCCGAGACCCACGGAGCCCAGGATCTGCAGCACGCCCTCCAGGTGGAACTGCTCGCCGTTGTGGCTCGCCGAGGCCAGTGCGAGCAGGCGGTCCGGCAGCTCCAGGCCCGCGCGCAGCATCGCGAGGAGCTGCAGCGGCTTGAGCGACGACCGCGGCCAGATCGGCGCGGTGGGGTTGCCCACCTGGACCACGGGCCGCCCGGTCGGGTCGAGCACCACGAGGTGCCCCAGGTGCACCGACTCCACGATGTCGCCGCGGATCACCTCGGCCAGGGGCCCGGCGTCGGGACCGGCGTCCATCGGCGCGGTCACCATCCGCCCTGCGGTCCGCGCGGCTTGTTGCCCGTGCCGTACGGCTGCAGGCGGGGGCGCACGTCGGCCCAGTAGACGATGGCCGGGACCACCGCGATCACGTTCAGGAAGGAGTACGCCGTTACCATCATCGGCGGCAGCCCGAGCAGCCCGAAGACCGCCGCGACACCGAGGATCGCGAGCCAGATCGGCTTCGAGAGCTTGCCCTCGGACGTGTAGGCGTGGGCGGGACGCCGGATCGCGTCGACCAGGGCGATGACCTGGACCGCGAAGACGACGACGCCCAGCACGATGAAGACGAACGTTTGGAGAGCTCCGAACACAGCACGAGCCTACGGCAAGCGCGGCCGCGAATCGCCTGGTCCGGATGGTCAGCCGGCCCGGCGCGCGTCGTCCTCGTGCCTGGCGCCGAACAGCATGCTGGCCAGCATCAGCATGAACACCACCCAGCCGAGCACACCGGGGAGCCAGACCCAGGACCAGCTCACCGTCGTGCCGACGACGAGCACGGCGATGCCCGTCAGGCTCCACAGCGCCACGGTGTAGATGCCGAACCGCGCGGCGGCCGACGGGTCGCGGTCGAACCGGGTGCCGGCCTGCGCGTGCGCGGACTCCTGTTCGAGCACCCACTGCTTCTTCCGGTTGGTGGTGGTCGCAGCGAGCCACGAGAGCAGCACCACGCCGGCCACGAGCACGATCCCGTCCAGGACGAGCCACCCGTTCGTCCCGCCGAACAGGTGCACCAGGGCGAGCAGGGCACCCACGAGCACCAGGCCCCAGCCGAACCCGAACAGCGCGGCACGTCGGCGCGGCATCGGGTGGCTGGCCGTCGTCTCCTGGCTCAGCGAGCCGCCCACGACGGCGCCGAGCGCGAGCCCCGCCACCAGCGCGAGCGCGGTGGGCAGCAGGGGCCCGAGGTCCCTGTGCGCGTAGCCGACGGCGGCGAACACCGTGCCCACCACGCTCGCCGCGAGCACGATCGACTGCAGCACCACGGCCGCGACGAACGTCCCGGATGCCGGGACCCGGTTCCGGGC
The DNA here is from genome assembly GCF_042802395.1 of Promicromonospora sp. NPDC057488. Classification (NCBI taxonomy): domain Bacteria; kingdom Bacillati; phylum Actinomycetota; class Actinomycetes; order Micrococcales; family Promicromonosporaceae; genus Promicromonospora; species Promicromonospora sp. NPDC057488. The sequence continues at coordinate 33,622 of NZ_JBHVEG010000038.1, read as the reverse complement.
CATCAGGTCGTAGGAGGACGGTGCGGGCCGCTCGGCGTCGCGCGGGCCCGCGTCCGCCTCCTCGACCAGGGCGCGCACGTCGCCGAGCTCGCCGACCGCGCGCCGCGCGGCGTCGTCGGGCGCCACGCCGCCGGCGGCCAGCTCGGCCACGCGGTCCAGGAGGTTCGCGCGGATCTCCTCCTTGAGGTCCTGCACGTCGGGGGTCGTCGGGATGCCCGCGAAGGCCTCGTCCAGCAGGCGGTGCACCGAGGTGTTCGTCATCAGGAACCTTTCAGGTCGAGGAGGGAGTCGATGGTGCGTCGCGTGGCCACCCACGCGTCCACGTTGCGCCGGTACACGGCACGCCCCGCGTCGGTGATGCGGTAGTACTTGCGGCGTCCGCCCTGGGACTCGTCGCCCCAGTACGCCTCGACCAGCCCGTCCTTCACGAGCCGCCGGTAGGCCGCGTAGAGCGTGGCCTCCTTGATCTCGTGGTCGCCGCCGGTCGCGTCGCGGATCTGCTTGTAGATCTCGAAGCCGTAGCGATCCCGGGCGCGCAGCACGCCGAGCACGATCGTGTCGGTGTGCCCGCGCAGGAGGTCGGCGGCGAAGGGGTCTATCACGCCAACTACTGTATCTGATCAAGTACTTGACGACAACAAGCTCTGTGCACGGCCTGTGGACAGCCGGCTACAGCTCCGGCAGCGCCTCGCGGGCCTCGCCCGGGCCGGCGCCCGACGCCTCCAGGGCGTCGACGACCGGCGAGCGCAGCAGCATCACCAGGGACTGGACCTGCCAGTCGCCCTCGCCCACGGTCCGCGGGTCCAGCTGGGCGGCGAGGGCCGTCAGCAGCTCGCGCCCCCGGGCGGCGTCGCCCCCGGAGCCGAAGTCGGAGGCGAGGAGCCGCACGCCGGACGCGAAGCCCTCGACCAGCCCGGCGACCGGCTGCACGTCGTGGTCCCCCTCGACCACCGGGAGCACGCGGCGGGCCAGCACCCGCACGGACCGCATCACCCGGTCCACGAGCACCGCCTGCGCCTCCAGCCGGGCCAGCTCGCCGCGGTGGATGCGGCCCACCGAGATCCGCGCCAGCTCGCGGGCGTCGCGGGCGGCCTCCTGCCACTCGGCGAGCACCGGTTCCGAGGCGCGGCCGCGCACGAGCGCCGCGCGGACGTCGTCGACGTCGTCCGACCGCATGCCGCGGGCGAGCGTCTCCAGGGTCTCGGCCAGCTCGGTCACGGCGCGCTCGGCGAGCGCCCGCGGACGGCGCCGGGTGTCGCCCGGGGTGAGCAGCGCGACCGTGAGCGCGACGGCGCCGCCGACCAGGGCGTCGGTCCACCGCCCGAGCGGCCCGCCGGAGACCTGGGGCAGGCCCACCACGATGATCGCCTGGACCCCCGCCTGCGTGACCAGCAGCGTGCCCCGGTCGATGAACCGGGCGGCGATCGCGGAGATGAACAGCACCAGGCTGAGCTGCCACCAGCCCGAGCCGATCAGGTGCACGATCAGGTCGCCCATGGCGACGCCGACCGCCACGCCCACGGCCATCTCGGAGACCCGGCGCACGTCCCGCTGCGCCGTGAAGCCGAGCAGCACCCACGCCGCGACGGGCGCGAAGAAGGGCTGCTCGTGCCCCAGCACGTACCGCGCGATCAGGTACGCGACGCCGGCGGCGAGCGAGGCCTGCGCGATCGGGATCAGGCTCGCCCGCGCGCGGGTCCAGCCCTGCCGCAGCCGGGTGCGCAGCATGAGCGTGCGCATGGCCTTGCGCCACATCTCGTCGGCGGGGCCGGGCAGTGAGGTCACGGTGGCATCCTGCCACCCGGCCTCACGGACGCGTCAGATGAGCGACGCCGGGCCGCGCAGCCCCTTGGTGAGCGGCCCGTGCGACTCCGGCCGGTCGACCGACATGCCGTCGCCCGGGACCACGATCTCCTGCGCCGCCGACACCTCGATGGCCTGCCCCGAGACGTCGCCGGACACCATGAGCTCGGCGTCCTCCGGGACGTTGCGCTTGAGCACGGCCAGGCCGATGGGTCCCAGCTCGTGGTGGCGCGCCATCGAGGTCAGCGTGCCCACGACCTTGCCGGGCGCGCCGTCCGCCCCGGGCAGGCGCACCTCGGCCCCCGCCTCCGGGAGCAGGTGCTGCGAGCCGTCGAGGTGCAGCATCACGAGCCGGCGCGGCGGGCGGCCGAGGTTGTGCACGCGCGCAACGGTCTCCTGGCCGCGGTAGCAGCCCTTGTTGATGTGCACGGCGGTGCGCAGCAGGTCGAGCTCGTGCGGGATGGTGCGGTCGTCGACCTCGCGCGCCTGGCGCGGGCGCCAGGCCTCGACGCGCAGGGCCTCCGTGGCCCACGTGCCGGCGAGCGGCCAGCCGGCGGCCTCGCGGGCCGCGACCTGCGCCTCCAGCTCGGCGCGCGGCACCAGCACGAGCCGCCACGGCCGCATCGCGCCGGGGTGCTCGCCCTCGGCCGGGCCGTAGCGCGTGCCCCCGCCGACGACGTTGGGCCAGGCGTCGTGCCAGGTGACCGGCTCGCCCTCCGCGCCCTCGGCGGCCACGGGCTCGCCGATCGCCGCCCACTCGTCGGTGGCGTCGGTGATCTCGACGCGCAGCATGAACTTCATGCGGTCGAGCCAGCCGGCCAGGCCCGGCGCCGACTCGCGCTCGGTGATCAGCCAGGTGGCCTCGCCGTCGTCCACCACGCCCGCGACGTGCTCGATGTGGCCCTGCGGCGACAGGACGAGCAGCTCGGTGCTGGTCCGCGGCGCGAGGTCCTCGAGCTGCTGGGAGGTGATCGAGTGCAGCCAGCTCAGCCGGTCGGGGCCGGCCACGCGGACGATCCCGAGGTGCGACTGGTCGACGACGGCCCCGCCGCGCGACAGCGCGCGCTGCTCGGCCGTCGGGTCGCCGTAGTGCCAGGCGACCCCGGCGTCGGGCCCGGCGGCGGCGACCGCGCCGCGCCGGCTCAGCAGGGGGCTCTCGTAATCCATGCTCACCTCAGGTGCAGCGTCGGGAACGGGCGGGGCATTCCCGCCGGGGTTCGGTTACTGCCGGTCCAGCTCGGCCGAGGCGTACGAACGCAGCGGCTCACCGAAGGCGGCGAGCTCCTCGACCCACAGCAGCCGGCCCTGCACCAGGCCGTACAGCCGCTTGGAGGCGCGCACCTCGGACGCCGTCGACGTCCGGGCGATCGCGTCCGAGGCGAGGTCGATCCGCCCGTTGCCCGCGGCGCCGATGTAGACGGTGATGCGCCCGGAGGCGTCGGCCACGAGCACCTCGAGCGCGTGCTTGTTCTCCTCGAGGCCCTCGGGGCGGTCCGTGGAGACGCGCCAGTAGCCGGTCTCGGTGGACCAGACGGTGCCGGCCTCACCGACCTCGGCGGCCTCGGGCCACTCGCCGTCGTCGGGCAGCTTGTCGGGGACGACGCTCTCCAGGACCCGCAGCGTGGACTCGAACCGCAGGTAGGGGCCGCCGTCGTGGTCGAAGACCAGGTCCTGCACGAAGGTCTTCTTGCCGACGCCGGGGTAGTCGATCACACCCTCGCCGCGCCAGCGGCCGACCAGCCAGGCCAGCGGGTACACCTCGGGCGAGAGACCGTCCGGGAAGGTGAACGTCATCAGCGCTGGCCGGTGTACAGCTTGTAGACGACGTAGCCGGCGAACCAGGCGACCGCGACTGCGACCGCCACGATGAGGCCGGTGAAGATGAGCTCAAGGGCGTGGATCGACATGGTGCCGATCCTAACGTCCACCGCCTACAGTCGGCCCATGCGCCAGCTCGTGATCAAGACCACCTCAGGCCTGGACCGCCCCGAGGCCACCAACCAGGCCTTCACCGTGGCCGCCGCGGCCGTCGCGTCGGGGGCGGAGGTGAGCCTGTGGCTCACGGGCGAGTCGGCGTGGCTCGCACTCCCCGGCCGCGCGGCCGAGCTCGAGCTGGAGCACGCGACGCCCCTGCCCGACCTGATCGAGGTCATCCTGTCGGCCGGGACCGTCACGGTCTGCACGCAGTGCGCGGCGCGGCGCGACATCACCGAGGCGGACGTGCTGCCCGGCGTCCGGATCGCGGGCTCGGCACTGTTCACCGAGGAAATCCTGCGCGACGGGGCGCAGGCGCTCGTCTACTAGCCGGCGCCTAGGCGCGGACCAGGCCCGACCGGCGCAGCAGCAGGTACAGCTCGCACCCGAGGCACAGCCCGACGACGGCGTTGAGCGCGGCGGCGACGAACGCCGCGGCGGCCGCGATCGGCACGGCCGGCAGCACGCCGAAGAAGCCGAGGATCACGCCCACGCCGGTGACGAACAGGCCGACACCCTGCGCGAAGCGCGGCGGGCGGCGGTCCTCCATCTCCGTGGGCGGGCCGAGCCGCGGCCGCACGAACCGCTTGTAGAGCATGCCCTGCCACGAGCCCTCGGCGCCGCGCACCGTACCGAGCACGAAGCTCAGCATGATGAAGGTCAGCAGCCACAGCCCCGCGGTGCTCGCGCCCAGCAGGACGACGGCGGCCAGGAGCACCGCCGTGATGCTCGCCCCGACGCGTGGTCCCCGCGGGTCGATCCCCTTGCTCGCGTTCATGACTGCCCTTCCCCGTCTGCCTGGACCGCCGCTGCCGGAACCCGGCTCAGCGCCTGCCGCGCCTGCGTGTCGGACACGACGCCGCTCATCCGGGCCACCTCGTGCCCGCCGCCGTCGACCACGAGCACCGTGGGCGTGCGGAGCACGCCGAGGGTGCGCACCAGGTCGAGGTGGTCGTCGACGAGCACCTCGCGGTGCGCGACGCCGTCACCCTTGCCGGTCAGCCCCCCGAGCACCCGCGACGTGGAGCGGCAGGCCGCGCACACCTCGGCGGAGAACTGCACGAAGGTCACCCGGTCGGCCAGCGCGATCCCGGAGGACGCCCAGTCGATGCCGACCGGGGTCTCACGGGGTGCACGGACAGCCCCCTGCCGCGCGGACCACCACACGCCGAGCACTGCCGTGCCCAGCACGAGCACGGCCAGCGCGATCACCTGTCCCAACATTTAGCCCACCCTGCCGTGCCTCGCTCATCCAGACAAGTCCTGATCCGCGATATGGATGGGCAATGAGGCCGGTCACAGTGGGGGTGGCTGACCTTCTCGGGTGCCCGCCCACATGATTCCCTGGTCTGCACAACCAGTCGGAGCAGTATTTCTGGTGCCGAAATGCCACCCGGCCCGACGGGGCCCCGGTGGTAGCGTGCATGCATCCGCATATATAGGAGAATTGTCTAGGATGGAAGTTTTGCCAACTCGAACGTGGAATGGTCTGACCATTCCGGCGGCCGGGGTGTACCAGATCGACCAGAACCACAAGCGGCTCGGCTTCCTCGCCATGCACATGATGGTCAGCCCCGTCCGGGGCGAGTTCGCCGAGGGCACCGCGACGGTCACCGTCGGCGAGGACCCCCTGATGTCGCAGGTCACCTGCTCCATCCAGGCGGCTTCCGTGGACACCCATGTGGACGAGCGCGACACGCACCTGCGCAGCGCCGACTTCCTCGACGTGGAGAACCACCCCACCATCGAGTTCCGCAGCACCGGGTTCCGGATGCGCACCCAGGTGGACCCGATCTTCTCGTGGGCGCGCCTCAAGGCCGGCACCGCGGGCCGGCGGCCGCACGACCCGACCCAGGCGGACGGCTCGTTCACCAAGTTCGTCATGGACGGCCTGCTGACGGTGCGCGGCACGACGCGCCCGGTCACGCTGGAGTGCGAGTTCGGCGGCGTGGGGCACGACCCCTACGGGCAGGACATCTTCGGCTTCCACGGCAGCTGCGAGATCGAGCGCGAGGAGTGGGGCCTGCTCTGGAACGTCGCGCTCGAGGCGGGCGGCGTCCTGGTCGCCAAGAAGGTCCGCATCGAGATCGCGGGCGAGATGATCCGCCAGTCCTGAGGCGGACCGCGCCGGTCACCTCAGAGGATGACCATCCGGCCCACGACGAACACGAAGATGCCGCACACCGCGACGGGCAGCGCGGCCGCCGAGAGCCCGGCCAGACGCGCGCCGCGGGCAGGCAGCCGCTCCAGCAGCAGGTGCAGCGCCCCGACCACGATGCCCGCGACCAGGCCGCACCAGAGGCCGCTCACGGTGTCGATGTTCGGCAGCAGCGTGCCGGCCGCACCGCCCACCGCCACGGCGGCGACGGCGGAGATGCCGAGCGCCACCCAGCCGCGCACCGGCAGCGCCGACACCGCTGCCGCGACCGCGAGCGCCACCGCGCTGGTCACGACGAGGGCGGCCCCGGCGTCGGACCGGGCGGCGGCGATCCAGCCGGCGGCGGCGATCGCGACGACGACGCCGGCCACGGTGCCCGAGACGGACTCGGTGAGCTGGGGGCGCCCGTCGCGCCGGAGCATCTGCGCGATGAAGGCGAGCACGACCGCGCCCGCCAGCACCATCGGCAGGTGCCGCAGCACGGGCTCGCCCTCGGTGAGGTACACGGCGCCCGCGCCCCCGAGGCCGCAGAGCGCCACGACCACGCGCGTGCTCCCGGACGCGGGCAGGCGCAGCAGCGACGGCCACCCGAGCGCGACGAGAACCACCAGGACCACGACCGCGCCCACCAGGGGCAGGGGCCGGGGCTGGACGTAGGACGCGGCGGCGACGAGGGCCGCGAGCGCAGCGGTCGTCACGGCGCGGGTGGAGACGGACACGGCTCAGAGTTTTCCAGAGAGTTCGCGAGTTGCCTCAATCGCGGCCCGGCAGGCCCGATATCTCGGGCCTGAGCGAGACGAGCAACACACGCGTCATGCGAACGTCACGGCTCCTGACCAGCATGGTGGTGCTCAGGAAAAGGGCGTGTAACATGCACGCAACAAGCAACAGGGCAGACTTCCGCAGAGCCAGTTGGACGCGACGGACGTCTCGCTGCAGCGAGACCCGAGCCAGGGACGGTAGCAGGACGCCGGTTCCGAGAGGAGGTGCGTCAATGGCAGAACTGTTGATCCTCACGCCCGCCACCGGCGGGTCGGCCGAGGTACTGCCCGCACTGGGACTGCTGTCCCATCGGGTGCGGGTGCTCCCGATGGAGCCCTCCGCGCTCGTCGACGCCCCGGACGCGGACGTCGTGCTGCTGGACGCCCGCCGCGACCTGGTCGCGGCCCGCACCACCTGCCGCCTGCTGCACGCCACGGGCCTGACGGTGCCGCTCGTGCTGATCCTCACCGAGGGCGGCCTGACGGTCGTGACCCACGAGTGGGGTGCCGATGACCTCCTGCTGGAGTCGGCCTCGCCCGCCGAGGTCGAGGCGCGGCTGCGTCTCGTGGTGGAGCGCTCGGCGCGCGGCCCGGCCGAGGAGTCGCAGCAGGAGATCTCCGCGGGCGAGCTCGCGATCGACGCCGGCGGGTACACCGCCCGGCTCCGCGGCCGCCCCATCGACCTGACCTACAAGGAGTTCGAGCTCCTCAAGTACCTGGTGCAGCACCCGGGCCGCGTCTTCACGCGGGCCCAGCTGCTGCAGGAGGTCTGGGGCTACGACTACTACGGGGGCACGCGCACGGTCGACGTGCACGTGCGGCGCCTGCGCGCCAAGCTCGGCCCCGAGCACGAGCAGCTCATCGGCACGGTGCGCAACGTGGGCTACCGGTTCGACCCGCCCAAGGAGCGTGCGGTCGAGGAACCGCCGGCACCGGAGAGCAAGCCGGCGTCCGACACCAAGCAGGCGGACGACCCGAACGGCGGCCCCGCCGGGAAGCGTGTGGCGCAGGCCGGGAACTGACCCGGCCCGGAACCCGCGCAGACCGCGCGGTGAGCACGTAAGTTCGTAACTGTGACCGCACTCTCGGCCAGGACGGCCGTCCGCACGGCAGCCGCCAGCGACTACACGAGCGCCCTCGTCGAGGGCCCGTGGCAGCACGAGTTCGTGTCCTCGGGCGGCTCCCGCTTCCACGTGGCGGTCGCCGGGCCCGAGGGCCGCTCCGCTCCCCTGGTGCTCCTGCTGCACGGCTACCCGCAGTTCTGGTGGGCGTGGCGCGCGCAGATCCCCGTCCTGGCCGACGCCGGCTACCGCGTCGCCGCGATGGACGTGCGCGGCGTGGGCGGCTCGGACAAGCCGCCGTCGGGCTACGCGATCCCGGCCCGGGCGGCCGACGTCGCCGGCGTGGTGCGCTCCCTCGGGCGCGAGAAGGCGGTGGTCGTGGGGCACGGCACGGGCGGCATGCTCGCCTGGGCGGTCGCGGCCCTCCACCCGGGCACGACGACGGCGATCGCCGCGCTGGCGAGCCCGCACCCCGCCAGGGTGCGCCCGCGCCACGGCGCGGCGCTCACACCGGCCGCCCTGCGCGCGCTGGCGTACCTGCAGGTCCCGACGCTGCCGGAGCGGGCGCTGATCAAGGGCGACCTGGTGCGCCGCACCCTCGACCTGGGAGCCGGCGCCCCGCTGCCCGACGACGTCGTGGACCGGTACCGGGCCGTCATGCGCATCCCGTTCGCCGCACACTCCGCGGCCGAGGCCCTGCGCTGGGCGGTGCGGTCGAGGCCCCGGATGGACGGGCGCCGGTTCGGCGCCGCCCTGCGCCGTCCGCTGGAGGTGCCCGCGCTGCAGGTCCAGGGCGCTCTGGACGGGTTCCTGCGGGCCGGGCGCGGGGACGTCGACGAGCTGGTCCTCGGGGCCGGGCACTTCCTCCCCGAGGAGGCGCCCGACCGGGTCAACGAGATCCTGCTGGACTGGCTCGCCCGGGTGGCCTAGCTACTTCAGCGGCAGGCCCGCCAAGGCCGAGCGCTCGGGCGCTGGCCGCACCAGCTTGGCCGCCTTGTCGGGGTCGGTCTCGCCCGCGCCGTACGACGGGCACAGGTCCTTGATGCTGCACGCCCCGCACGCCGGGGTGCGCGCCAGGCACACGCGCCGCCCGTGCCACACGAGGTGGTGGCTGAGCATGGTCCACTCCTTCTTCGGGAACAGCTCGCCCACCTCCGCCTCGACCTTCACCGGGTCCTCCTCGGTGGTCAGGCCCAGCCGGCGCGCCAGCCGCCCGAAGTGCGTGTCCACGGTGATCCCGGGTACGCCGAACGCGTTGCCGAGCACGACGTTCGCCGTCTTGCGCCCCACGCCGGGCAGCGTGACCAGGTCCTTCAGCTTTCCCGGGACCTCGCCGTCGAACCGCTCGACGAGCGCCTTGCCCAGGCCGATCACGGCCCTGGACTTGGCCCGGAAGAAGCCGAGCGGGCGCAGGATCTCCTCGAGCTCCTCCGGGTTGGCCTCCGCGTAGGCCTGCGCGTCGGGGTACATCACGAACAGCTCGGGCGTGGTCTGGTTGACGCGGACGTCGGTGGTCTGCGCGCTCAGCACGGTCGCCACCAGCAGCTCCAGCGGCGTGCGGAAGTCCAGCTCGGCCCGGGCGTCCGGGTAGGTCTGCGCGAGCGTGCGGTTGATGCGCCGTGCCCGGCGCACGAGCGCCAGCCTGCTCTCCGGCGCATTCTTGGAGTGCTTCTCGGATTCGCGTTCGCTGACGGTCACGTCGCCACACTAACGATCCCCACTGACATCGGGCCGGGGATCGCCGGTACCGGGAACTTGGCGCGGGTCTGGTCCGTGTACCTAGGACGCGGAGTATGAGAAGGTCAAGGACGCATCCGCCGTCCACCAGCCGAGCGGTCGCGACCCGATGCCCGCCCGACGGTCCGGGCAGACCGACGGACCACACGACGGTCCACGTGAATCGAGGAAGAGTCACCATGCCGTACACGCACCACCTGCGCGTCTACCCGTCCGCCGAGCCGCTCAAGCGCACCGACCAGCTCGCCTGGAAGCTCGCGGAGCTCGCCACCGACACCGTCGAGCCCACGGCCGAGGTCACCGACATGGTGATCAACCGCGTGATCGACAACGCCGCGGTCGCGGCGGCCAGCCTCACGCGCGGACCCGCCGTCGCCGCCCGGTCGCAGGCCCAGGCGCACCCGTACACGCCCGGTTCCACGGTCTTCGGCCTGGCCCCGGAGGCCACGAGCAGCCCCGAGTGGGCGGCCTGGGCGAACGGCGTCGCCGTCCGCGAGCTCGACTTCCACGACACGTTCCTCGCGGCCGAGTACTCGCACCCGGGCGACAACATCCCGCCGATCCTGGCCGTGGCGCAGCACGCGGGCCGCTCGGGCCGGGAGCTCGTGCGGGGCATCGTGACCGGCTACGAGATCCAGGTGGACCTGGTCCGCTCGATCAGCCTGCACAAGCACAAGATCGACCACGTGGCGCACCTCGGCCCGTCGGCGGCGGCCGGCATCGGCACGCTGCTCGGGCTGGACACCGAGACGGTGTTCCAGGCGATCGGGCAGGCCCTGCACACCACCACGGCCACGCGGCAGAGCCGCAAGGGCCAGATCTCGACCTGGAAGGCCCACGCGCCGGCCTTCGCGGGCAAGCTCGCGGTCGAGGCCGTGGACCGCGCGATGCGCGGGCAGACCTCCCCCGAGCCGATCTACGAGGGCGAGGACGGCGTCGTCGCCTGGCTCCTGGACGGGCCCGACGCCGCCTACGACGTCGTGCTGCCCGCCGCCGGCGAGCCGCGCACGGGCATCCTCGACACGTACACCAAGGAGCACTCCGCGGAGTACCAGGCGCAGGCGATCATCGACATGGCCCGCGCGCTGGGCGCCGAGCGCCCCGAGCTGCGCGACCCCGCGAACGTCGCCTCGATCGTGCTGCACACCAGCCACCACACCCACTACGTGATCGGCTCGGGCGCGAACGACCCGCAGAAGTACGACCCGACGGCGTCGCGCGAGACGCTCGACCACTCGGTGCCCTACATCTTCACGGTCGCGCTGCAGGACGGCGGCTGGCACCACGTGGACTCCTACGCGCCGCAGCGCGCGCAGCGCCCAGACACGGTCGAGCTGTGGCGCAAGGTCACCACCGCCGAGGACCCGGAGTGGACGCGCCGCTACCACTCGACCGACCCGGCCGAGAAGGCGTTCGGCGGCCGCGTCGAGATCACGCTGACCAGCGGCGAGACGGTGACCCGCGAGATCGCCGTCGCCGACGCCCACCCCCTGGGCGCCCGCCCGTTCGCCCGCGCGAACTACGTGGCCAAGTTCCGCACGCTGGCCGCGGGCGTCCTGACGGACGCCGAGATCGACCGCTTCCTCGACCTGGCCGAGCGCCTGCCCGAGCTCACGGCCGCCGAGGTCCGCGAGCTCACGATCGTCGCCGCCCCCGGCGTCCTGGACGCCGTCCCGGCCCCGACTGGCCTGTTCGAGCTGGGGCGTGCCTGATGCTCTACTCGCACCTCACCCCCGCCGCGAAGCGCCGCGCGTTCCGCGAGGCCCTCGCCGGGCCGGACCTGCTGCGGCTCCCGGGCGCGTTCAACCCGCTGAGCGCCAAGCTCATCCAGGACAAGGGGTTCGACGGCGTCTACGTCTCCGGCGCCGTGCTGTCCGCCGACCTCGGCCTGCCCGACATCGGCCTGACCACGCTCACCGAGGTGGCCGGCCGGGCCGGACAGATCGCCCGGGTCACCGACCTGCCCGTGCTCGCCGACGCCGACACCGGGTTCGGCGAGCCGATGAACGTGGCCCGCACGGTCCAGACCATGGAGGATGCCGGCGTGGCCGGCATCCACATCGAGGACCAGGTCAACCCCAAGCGCTGCGGCCACCTCGACGGCAAGGAGGTGGTCGGGCTCGGCGACGCCGTCCGGCGCATCCGGGCCGCCGTCGACGGCCGCCGCGACCCCGACTTCCTCATCATGGCGCGCACCGATGTGCGCGGCACCGAGCCGGGCGAGCGCGGGCTGAGGCTCGCGATCGACCGCGCCAAGGCCCTGGCCGACGCCGGGGCGGACGCGATCTTCCCCGAGGCGATGAAGGACCTCGCCGAGTTCGAGGCCGTCGCCTCGGCCCTCGACGTGCCGGTGCTGGCGAACATGACGGAGTTCGGCAAGTCCGAGCTGTTCACGGCGAAGCAGCTGCACGACGCCGGGGCGCGGCTCGTGATCTACCCCGTCACCCTGCTGCGCATCGCGATGGGTGCCGCCGAACGGGCGCTGGACCAGATCGCGGCGTCGGGCACCCAGGCGGACCTGGTTCCCGAGATGCAGACCCGCGCGCGGCTCTACGAGCTGACCGACTACGCGGCCTACAACCACTTCGACTCGAACGTCTTCACCTACCAGCCCTGACTTTGTCTCGACACGAAGGAGTGCTCATGACCGAGACCACGGAGATCCGGAAGGGTCTGGCCGGCGTCGTCGCCGACACGTCGGCCATCTCGAAGGTCAACCCGGACACCAACTCGCTGCTGTACCGGGGCTACCCGGTGCAGGAGCTGGCCGCGAAGAAGTCCTTCGAGGAGGTCGCCTACCTGCTGTGGCACGGCGAGCTGCCGACCCCCGCCCAGCTCACCGAGCAGACGGCGGCCGAGCGGGTGCACCGCGAGCTGCCGGACAACATCCGGGACGCGATCCTCGAGCTGCCCACCGACTGCCACCCCATGGACGTGTGCCGCACCGCGGTGTCGATCCTGGGCGCGCACGACCCGCAGGCCGAGGACTCCTCGCCCGAGGCGGAGCTCGCCAAGGCGCTGCGGCTGTGGGCGGTCCTGCCCGCCGTCGTCGCGCTCGACCAGCGCCGTCGCCGGGGCCAGGAGATCGTGCACCCGCGCGAGGACCTCGGCTACTCCGCCAACTTCCTGTGGATGACGTTCGGGGAGGAGGCCGAGCCCGCCGTCGTGCAGGCGTTCGAGGCCTCGATGGTGCTGTACGCCGAGCACTCGTTCAACGCGTCCACGTTCACCGCGCGCGTCATCACCTCGACGCTCGCCGACCTGCACTCGGCCGTCACGGGTGCCATCGGCGCCCTCAAGGGCCCGCTGCACGGCGGCGCGAACGAGGCCGTGCAGGCCACGTTCGAGGAGATCGGCACGGCCGACAAGGCCGAGGCCTGGCTCGAGGACGCGCTCGCGCAGAAGAAGAAGATCATGGGGTTCGGCCACCGGGTCTACAAGAGCGGCGACTCACGCGTGCCGACCATGCGCGCCGTGCTCGGCGACCTCGCCGCGCACTACGGCGACACCGAGGTGATCGACCTGTACGACACCCTCGAGAACGCCATGGTCAGCCGAAAGAACATCAAGCCGAACCTGGACTACCCGGCCGGGCCGGCGTACCACCTGATCGGGTTCGACACGAACATCTTCACGCCGCTGTTCGTGGCCTCCCGGATCACCGGGTGGACGGCGCACGTCATGGAGCAGCGGGCCGCCAACTCGCTGATCCGGCCGGTCTGCGAGTACGTCGGACCGGAGCAGCGCGAGGTTCCCTGACCGGTTCCCAGGACGCCCGTTCCGAACTCCCAGGTGACACCCCTAGGATTTATGGACGGGCGTCCTACTTCGTGCTGGGCAAAGCCGACATCCCGCATGAGGCGGACGATCGCGTCGGGCTGCACGCCACGCGGACGCCACGAGAGACACCGATGACCCGGCAATCTCGTGACATTGAGGCAGACTGAGAGGTGGAAAAGACTGATGGACGAAAGTCCCCGACACGTGAGGACACCACTGGTGGACGACGAAGTCGTACTCTCTGCCCCCCTCTTCGCGGACATGGAAGGCGAGGAGACGCACGCGCTCTTCGAGTCCATGGTGCCCGTGGAGCTGGTCCGGGGTGACGTGCTCTTCCGCGAGGGCGAACCGGGTGACCGGCTCTATGTCATTGCGCAGGGCAAGATCAAGCTGGGTCGGCGGTCGAGCGACGGCCGCGAGAACCTGCTGTCGATCCTGGGCCCGGGCGAGATGTTCGGTGAGCTGTCCCTGTTCGACCCGGGTCCCCGCACGGCGTCGGCCTCGTCCGTCTCGGACTCGGTGGTCTACGAGCTGCGTCACGACTCGCTCGTGAAGTGGATCGCGGATCACCCGGGTGTCGCGACCCAGCTGCTGGGTGCGCTCGCGCGCCGGCTGCGCCGCACCAACGAGACCCTCGCGGACCTGGTGTTCTCCGACGTCCCCGGCCGTGTCGCCAAGGCGCTGCTGGACCTCTCGACCCGGTTCGGCGAGCCCAACGACGACGGCATCCGCGTGGCGCACGACCTCACGCAGGAGGAGCTGGCGCAGCTCGTCGGCGCCTCCCGCGAGACCGTGAACAAGGCCCTGGCCGACTTCGCGACCCGCGGCTGGGTGCGCCGCGAGGGCCGCGCCGTCGTGCTGCTGGACCTCGACCGGCTGGAGCGCCGGGCCCGCTGAGGCGCGACGAACAAGAGGCCAGGTGATCCGCTCGGATCACCTGGCCTCTTTGTCGTCTGCTCAGACCCCGCGGGCCGTCAGGGTCATCAGCGTCGCCTCAGGGGGGCACGCGAAGCGCACCTGGGCGTACGGCGACGTGCCGGCGCCCGCCGAGACGTGCAGCCACGTCGAGTCCTCGCCGCCCTCGCGGTCGGGGCGCGGGCCGGGCCAGCCGTGCAGGCCGGACGCGCGGCCGCGGTCCAGGTCGCAGTTGGTCACGAGGGCGCCGTACCACGGCAGGCACAGCTGGCCGCCGTGGGTGTGGCCGGCGATGATCGCGTCGACGTCGTCGTCCTTGAGCTGGTTCAGCACCCGCTGGTACGGCGCGTGCACGACTCCGAGGCGCAGCACGGCGTCCTCCTCGCCCGGCGCCCGGCCCGGCTCGGGCATGACGTCGAGGTCGAGGTGCGGGTCGTCCATGCCGACCAGTCCGACAGTGCGTCCGTCCCGCAGCTCGACGAGGCCGCGCCGGTTGTCCAGGTCGACCCAGCCGGCGTCCGTGAACGCCTTGCGGAGCGACTCGGTGGGCAGCGGGATCTTCTCGCCGCCCTCGACGCGAGCGTCCGGCAGCAGGTACCGGGCCGGGTTCTTGAACGCCGGCGCGTAGTAGTCGTTCGACCCCATGACGAACGCGCCGGGCACGTCCATGAGCTGGCCCAGGACGTCGAGCAGCGGGGCCAGCGACTGCTGGTGCCCGAAGTTGTCGCCCGTGTTGATCACCAGGTCGGGCTCGAGCGCGGCCAGCGACCGGACCCAGGCCTGCTTGGTGCGCTGGCTCGGGGTCAGGTGCAGGTCGGCGACGTGCAGGATCCGGATCGGGCGCTGCCCCGGGGGCAGCACCGGCACGGTCACCCGGCGCACCTGGAAGAGCTTGCTCTCCAGGTGCGCGTAGGCGATACCGGCGGCGGCGATGCCCCCGACGATCCCGAGAGCCTTGCCGACGTTACCCAGCGTCCCCATGCGGATCAGTCGTCTCCGCCGTTGTCGCCACCGCCGGGGCCGCCACCACCGGGGCCACCGCCGCCGTCGTTGCCGCCACCGCCACCGCCGTTGCCGGAGTCGCCCCCGCCGCCGTTGTCGCCGCCACCGTTGTTGCCACCGCCGTTGTTGCCGCCACCGTTGTTGCTGTTGTTCGGCTTGGGCGCGACGGGCTGCTTGCCGACGAGCTTGGGGTCAGCGGCGGGGAAGGCCGTCTTCGGCAGGCCGGCCACGGCCTGGTCCATGTACCGGCGCCACGTGGGCGCGGCGATGGTGCCGCCGTACATCGGGCCGACCTTGGCCGAGCTGTCGTACCAGGACATCGCCGGCAGGTACACGTTCATGTGCGGCACGTTGCCGCTGGCCTCACCCACCCAGACGGAGGTGGAGAGCTCGGGCGTGTACCCGGTGAACCAGCTCTGCATGGCGTCGTTGGTCGTACCGGTCTTGCCGGCCACCGGGCGGCCGTCGGCGAGCCCCGGGGACAGCGACCAGGCCGTACCGAACGGGCTGGTCTGGAAGACCTTGGTCATGGCGTAGGCCACGGTGTTGGCGACCTCGGGCTCCAGCGTCTGCTTGCAGTCGGCCGAAGGGACGTCGATGTCCTTGCCCTCGTGGTCCTTGACCTCGAGGATCGCGACGGGCTTGCAGTAGGTGCCGCCCGAGGCGAAGGTCGCGAACGCGGCGGCCTGGTTGACCGGCGTCGAGGCCTGGGTGCCGAGGGTCATCGACGCCATCACGTCGATGTCCTTCTGCTTCGGGTCGTCGATCGTCCGGAACTGCCCCACGCCCTCGTACGACAGGCCCGACGTCATCGGCCGGAAGCCGACGTCCCAGGCCGTCTTCTGCACCTGGCAGAGGTCGAGCTGCTGCGACATCCGGGCGTACACCGTGTTGAGGGACTGGAAGGTGCCCTGGAGGACGCTCACCGTCCCGCTGGCGGCCCCGTCCACGTTGGACACGTTCCACGGCTGGTGCGTGAAGGCGTGCACGCAGCCGTTGGCCGTGAACTCCGTCTCGTAGGCCGAGTAGGAGTTGGCGCTGACGCGGTCCTGGAGCGTGTGCCCGCTGCGGAGCCACTCGGCGAGCACGAACGGCTTGAAGTTGGAGCCCACCTGGAACCCGCGCGAGTTGCCGTGGTTGTAGTCGGCCGAGTAGTTCTGCGCGGTCGTCCGCCCCGCCGACTCTGCGCGGGGGTCGTACGGCACGTTCTGCGCCATCGCCTTGATCTTGCCGGTGCCCGGCTCGACCGAGGTGACCGCGGCCTCGAGGTCGTAGGCGTTGTCGGCGGGGACCGCCTGCCGGATCGTCTTCGCGGCAGCCTTCTGCATCTTGACGTCCATGGTGGTGACGATCCGGAGGCCGCCGCGGTACAGCAGGTCGTACCGGTCCTGACGCGTCTCCCCGAACTCGGGGTTCGCCATGATCTCCTTGATCACGTAGTCGCAGAAGAAGGCCGCGCCGCCCGCCGAGTCGCAGCCGACGTCGATGGGCTGGACGTCGAGCGTGTCCGCGAGCTTGGTGGCCATCGCCTCGTCGCGCTCGGCGGTGGAGATGTAGCCGAGCTGCCACATCTTGCCGATCACGAGGTTGCGGCGCACCTCTGCGTCCTCGGGGTTGGCCACCGGGTCGAACTGGCTCGGCGCCTTGGTGATGCCGGCGATCGTCGCCGCCTCGACGACCGACAGGTCCTCCGAGGACTTGTTGAAGTAGTGCTGCGAGGCCGTCTCGACGCCGTACACGCTCGTGCCGAACTGCGCGATGTTGAGGTAGCCCTGGAGGATGTCGTCCTTGGACATCTCCTTCTCGATGGCGATCGCGAGCTTCGCCTCGCGCAGTTTTCGGGTGAGCGAGCTCTCGCGGGCCTCCAGCACGCCGAACGTGTCGCCGGCGCGGATGGACTCCTCGATCAGCACGTTCTTCACGTACTGCTGCGTCAGCGTCGACGCGCCCTGGGTGTCACCGCCGCCGAAGTTCTGCAGCGCGGCACGCGAGATGCCCTCGGGGTCGACGCCGCCGTGCGTGTAGAACCGCTCGTCCTCGATGGCGATGACGGCGTTCTTCATGTGGTCGGAGACCTTGTCGAGCGGCACGACGATGCGGTTCTGCTGGTAGAACGTCGCCAGCTTCGTCTTGCCGTCGGACGCGTAGATCTGCGACTGCTCCGACAGGGGTCCCGGCACCAGCTCGGCGGGTACCTCCTCGAACACCTCGACCCCGGTGTCGACCGCAGTGTCCATGCCGGACGCCAGCGGGATCACCAGCCCGGCCGCGATCACACCACCGGCACCAGCCGTGAGCACGAATGCAAGAAGGAGTCCGATGAGCTGAGCCGCGGGTATGGTCCGAGTGATCCGGCGCGGCTCGCGAGGGTTCGCCATGGCCATGCGCCCAGGTTACGGGGTGTCACTGACAGGGCACGCCGAAAACCGTCCCGGCCGGTGTGCAGGTCTCGTGCGGAATCGCCGTCGCCGATCGCGGGCTAGCATCGTCGGCATGGCAACGAAGTGGGAGTACGCGACGATCCCCCTCCTCATTCACAACACCAAGGCGATCCTCGACCAATGGGGCTCGGACGGCTGGGAGCTCGTGCAGGTGGTCCCCGGACCCGACGGCACCGGGCTCGTCGCCTACCTGAAGCGCCCCACGGGCGGTGACGCATGAGCCACGAGCAGCGCCTCGCGGAGCTGGGCATCACGCTCCCCGAGGTGGCGGCCCCGGTCGCCGCCTACGTGCCGGCCGTGCAGACCGGCCGCTACGTCTACACGTCCGGCCAGCTCCCCTTCGCGGAGGGCACCCTGCAGGCCACCGGCAAGGTCGGTGAGGGCGAGGGCCTGGTCTCCCCCGACGACGCCGCGGGCTACGCCCGCACCTGCGCGCTCAACGCGCTGGCGGCCGTCCGGTCGATCACCGGCTCGCTCGACTCGATCTCCCGGATCGTCAAGGTCGTGGGTTTCGTCGCGAGCGACCCGTCGTTCTCGGGCCAGCCCGGCGTGATCAACGGTGCCTCCACCGTGCTCGGCGAGATCTTCGGCGACGCCGGCCTGCACGCCCGCTCCGCGGTCGGCGTGGCGGTCCTGCCGCTGGACTCGCCGGTCGAGGTGGAGCTCGTCGTCGAGCTCGCGTAACGCCCTCGCGGGTGGCCCGGAACGGGCGTGATCGGAGCCACTACGGATTCGGTTTCCGTTCCGGGCCATGCGTCGGCTATTCTGAGCAGGCTTCCGCGGAAGGGCTTCGTGCCTGATGCGCGGTGGACTCCATCGGGGTGTGGCGCAGCTTGGTAGCGCGCTTCGTTCGGGACGAAGAGGTCGCAGGTTCAAATCCTGTCACCCCGACCATGTGAGAGGCCCTCCGGCCGGCAGAAATGCCAGGCCGGAGGGTCTTTTTCGTTGCCTAGAGTTCTCCCTCGCCAGTCACCAGAGGGACTAATTGAGGGACTAACGTCTCCCCGAGTAGGAACCCCAAGAGGTTGCGCGCTCCATCACGCGCGGGTCGGTGAAGACTACTGTGGTGCTGCCGGACAAGTGGAGGACGCCGCCATGGACGCTGACTACGACTGGGCAACCTGATCGTGCAGGTAGTGATCGCGCTCGCAGTGGCGTCACGCCGCCCGCAGCGGGCGACGAGCCGCGGCGGTCGAACGTGTTTCTGATCGGTGGCTACGCAGGGAGCGGCAAGTCCGAACTCGCTCGCGTGCTCTCCCGGCTCACCGGTGCCGCCATCATCGACAAGGACACGATCACGCGCCCCGTCGTCGAGCGGCTCCTTAAGGATCTGGACCGCCCCGCGCACGACCGTGAGTCGCAGACCTACCTTGAGCAGGTCCGGCCCCACGAGTACGAAGCTCTGCTCGCAACGATCCAGGAGAACGCGGATATGGGCGTGGGAGTGATCGCCACAGCACCCTTCATCCGGGAGTTCCACGACAGCGCATGGATCGAGCGGATGAGCACTCGCCTCGACGCGGCAGGGGTGGGCCTGACCGTGGTCTGGGTCCGCTGCGACGCCACCACGATGCACACCTACCTCAAGCGCCGAGGGGCCGCCCGCGACACAGGAAAGCTTGTGGACTGGAACGACTACATCGCGGGGATCGACCTGGAGTTCAAGCCAGCGGCAGACCACGTCATCATCGACAACTCCGCGTCCAGCGAGCCCTTGCAGAGCCAGGCATCCAAGATGCTCGCGACGATCGCGGCAGCAGCATGACCACGCGTCCACCGAGCGCGGCCCAGGCGATCCGCGATTCCCGGCTCCTAGCGATCCTTCGCGGCCCGGACGTCGACCGCCTTGCCGACGTCGCGGAAGTGCTGGTGTCCCAGGGCATCCGGGCGCTGGAGTTCCCGATCGCCCGACCCGAGGTGCTGTCAGTGGTGACAAAGATCGCCAACCGCCTTGGAGACACCGCGTGGCTCGGCGCCGGCACAGTACGGAACGTGGCCGATGCGCAGCGCGCGATCGATGCGGGAGCGGCCTTCCTGGTCGCTCCGAGCATGTCCATGGAGGTGGTCGACTATGCCCGGGAACGTGGCATCGGGTTCGTGCCTGGCGTCTTCACGCCGAGCGAGATCGATGCGGCCACCCAGGCAGGGGCCGAGGTGGTCAAGCTCTTCCCGGCGAGCTCACACAGTCCGAGATTCATTCGCCAGCTCCTGCCACCCCTACCGGACGCCGGAATCATGCCAACCGGCACGATCACGCGTGAGGATGCCCGCGAATGGCTCGATGCCGGGGCGGTCGCCCTCGGCGTCGGCTCTGACCTCGTCGGCGACAGCATGAGAACCGGCGACTACGACGCGGCCCGGACCTCGGCACGCGAGTGGCTGAAGATTGTCGCTGACACCGTGTAGCCCTACTTGTCGCGCCGCATGCAAGCAGCAGTACCGAGTGAGGCCCACACCCGTGTTGGGTGTGGGCCTCACTCGTCAGCACGTGCGGATCGCGAGTGCGATCTTGTGGCAACCGCCGTGGCCGGAACCATGGCGGCAACACTGCGGACTGCTACTGCGGGTCCGTTGTCATCTCAACGAGCTGTAGCACTAGCGCGGAAGCAGCGATCGCAACTTCCGCACTTCCGTGGAGATCCCAAACGATCGCAGTAACCACTCCAGCAAGTACAACAAGGTGCACACGAAACTTGCGACGATGTTCATTGCCTGGTTCTACGCTTAGACTCACAACGTTCCTCTCTGTCGATGACTCCTTCGATGACTCTTCGAGATACGAGGACACCCGACCCCACCTGCGCCAACAGGTGGGGTCGCCTCGTTGCAGGCAATGCTGCCATGCGTCACCGACCGTTACGCAGTGCCGAATCCGTTACGCACCTGGCGCGCAGGTCTACAGGGGTGGCAGTCGCGGCTTCCGGCGATAAAACACCAGGTCAGGGCGTCGAGCGGCTAGCATCTGCCAGCCCAAAAAAGATCCGGAAAAATTGACCAAACCAGTCCACCCGTGTCCAGGTCAGCGGTCATGTGAGACTCCGGGTCACACAAGTTCGCGTTGGCAACAGAGCGTGCGACGGCTCACCGCCGCTTGACTGCGCTGGCCCATACCCAGACGAAGCCCTCACGGCCTCATGATCGGCGTAACTGACCCATACCTGATCCGCAGTCCAGGCCACGGCATCGGCCTTAGTCCAGTAGTGCCCAGGGGTTCGATGCCAAAGCCACACCCAGACCACTACAGGAGGATCGGGGTAGTAGGCCACGTGAGACGCCCGCGCTTGGGCGGGCGCGCCCTCAGCAAGGTCCCAACTCGGCACAGGCTTCGCGCTCGGGGTGTACACGGCATTGAAGCGCCCCGGCCCGGATCTGAGACAGCCGACCGCCAGGGCGACCGGGGCCGGCCTCACGGAGCAGCCCTCCGGGAATCTGCGGGACGGTCGCCTCGGCCGGGAACTGCCGTCGGCCGGTTCGGCCGGGACCTGCGGGGCGGTCGGCTCGACCGGAACCTGCTGCGATGGCGGCCCGTCGAGGCTGATCTCGGCTCACGACGCCGTTCACCGGCACCGGCCGCAAGCCGACTGGAACCAGGCGACACGCAAGCCGAGGTTCGGCAGCTTCCGCACTCGTCGGATCGGATCGCAACCGCTGCCAGTACGTTCTGCTGTGGGCAGATCGGGTCGGTTCAGCGAGCGGTACGAACGGGTGTGCCATATGTTGATGGCATGACGCGAACCGGTGGAGTGCCAGAACGAGCAGGCAAGCAGCCTGCTCGATCGGTGCTGCCCGGGAGCGGGCCGGGACTGCCTGGCGGGTCCACGCTGCCCGGGGGTGCCGGGTCGTCGAGGGCCGCCGGTGCGTTCGGTGCCGCCGGTACGTCCGTGATTGGCGGAGCCGTCGACGTCGCGGGGGTGCGGGCGGTGCGGAAGGCCCTCGCAGGCATGATTCTGCCCGGTGCCACTGACACTCCCGCGCCCTCGCCGGGGCTGGTGCCGGGGCAGGTGCAGGCCGAGTGGGTGGACCTGCTCGGCGAACTGGAAGCCGTGAAGAACGCCATCACCGCGACCCAGGCCCGGCTGGCGATCGCGCTGGACGAGGCCACCCGCGCCGACGAGGCCCGGCAGAGCATCCGGGCCGAGCGGCGTGGACGGGGCGTGCCCAACCAGGTCGGCGCCGCCCTCCGGGTCAGCCCGCACGCGGGTGCCGGGTTCGTGACCACGTCGAGGGTCTGGGTGACCCAGATGCCCCACACCTTCGCCGCCCTGCAGTCCGGGGTGCTCTCCCAGTGGCGGGCCACCCTCCTGGTGCGAGAGACCTCGCACCTGTCCGTGGAGCACCGTGCCCTGATCGACGAGGAGATCTGCGGACCCGCACACCTGGCCGAGTTGGCCCGGATGGCTACCCGCCGTCTCGTGGCACGGATCAAGGAACTGGCCGCACAGCTGGATGTGCACGCGTGCGTGAAGCGCAACGCGAAGGCTGTCACGGAGCGGCGCGTTTCGATCCGTCCGACACCGGACCTGATGGTCTACCTGACCGCACTGGTCCCGATGGCGCAGGGTGTGCAGGCCTACGCCGAGCTCAAGACCTACGCCGAGACCACCAAGGCCACGGGCGACGAGCGTGGGGTCGGGCAGATCATGGCCGACACCCTCATCGAACGGGCCACCGGTCGCGAGGCCGGCCGCGCGAACGATGTGCCGGTCACGATCAACCTCCTGGTCTCCGACGACACCCTCCTCGCCGGCGGCAACCAGCCCGGTGTGGTGGTCGAGGGCGCACCGGCAGGTGCGGGAGTGGTCCCGGCACCGGTCGCGAGGAACCTCGCCGCGCACGCGATCGACACCGACACGGCGTGGCTGCGCAGCATCTACGTGAACCCGCACGGCCGGCTGCTGGCGACGACGTCGACGTCCCGGTTCCACCCGCAGGGCCTGTCGAGCCTGCTGCGGGCCAGGGAGCAGGGCATCTGCGCCACTACCTGGTGCGACGCACCCGTGCGCCACCTGGACCACGTCACCCCACACGCCGAGGGCGGACCGACCAGCCTCGACAACGGCCAGGGCCTGTGCGCGAGATGCAATCACGCCAAGCAGGCACCGGGCTGGTCGCAGAAGACCACCCACCTCAACGGCCTGCACGCCGTCGAGACGATCACCCCGACCGGGCACACCTATGTCGCGGTCGCGCCCACACCACCGACACCAGCCAGGACCAGCGACAAGACACTGGTTCGCAATGCGGACTCCGAAGGAGCAGCACCTGACTGCTCGCCAGTAGCCGGTCAGACGGGGCGAGACGTCGGCTCGGCCCCCGCCCGAAACACGGCCGCACCCGGTGACGGGCACGCGTCGGCGACCGGTGAGCCCCGTGTCGGCCAGGACACGACCCCGGCCCGCGAGCGCACCACGACTCCACCCTGGACCCCGGCGGTCGGCATGACCGGCCCCGCACCCGGCCGCACCCCACGCAGCCGCTACTCGATCGGCTGCCACACCAGCCCAACCCACGGCACGATCGCCTACCGACCGAGCCCACCGCCCCGCCAGCCACGCCCGACCCACCAACCCTCCGACCGGCCACGAGGCCGGTCCCGCCGACCCGACCTCTCCTGGACCCACCCCATCTGAACCCGCGCCCACGACCTGGTGCCTCCACCCCGGCCGGATGCAAGACTGATCGCCTACCCAGGAGTCCGATCCCAGGAGGCGTCCGATGAACCCGTACGTTCTGATCGGCGGTGGACTGACGACCGCCCGTGCCGCGGAAGCGCTGCGCAAGGAGGGGTACCGCGGCGACCTGGTGGTCGTCACGAGCGAGCCCCATCACCCGTACGAGCGCCCGCCGCTGAGCAAGGACTACCTGCGGGGCGAGGCCGAGCGCGACGCCGTCTTCCCGCTGGACCAGGCCTGGTACCGCGAGCACGAGGTCACCGTCCGCACCAACGAGACCGTCGTCGGGCTGAACCCGGACGAGCACACCCTGACGCTCTCCGACGGCGCGACCCTCCCCTTCGCGAAGCTGCTCCTCGCGCCCGGGTCGACGCCGCGCCCGCTCGACGTCACCGGCACCGACCTCGCCGGCGTGCACTACCTGCGCACCATCGACGACTCCGACCGTATCTCCAGCATGCTGCTCGAAGCGTCGCTGGAGGGCGTCGGCCGGGTCGCCGTCGTCGGCGACGGCTGGATCGGGCTCGAGGTCGCGGCGTCGGCCCGGACCCTCGGGCTGGACGTCACGATCGTGGGCCGCGGGACGCACCCCCTGGGGCGCGTGCTCGGACCCGAGATGGGCGACTTCTACGCGGGCGTGCACGCCGAGCACGACGTCCGCCTGCTGCGCCGCACCTCCGTCACCGGACTGCAGGGCGCGGAGGGCCGGGTCACCGGCGTCGACCTGTCCGACGGGACCCGGATCGGGGCCGACGTCGTGGTGGTCGGCGTCGGCGCCACCCCGAACATCGGGCTCGCGGAGGTCGCCGGGCTGGACCTGCGGCCCGCCTCGGAGGGCGGCGGCATCGTCGTGGACGGCACGCTCACGACGTCGCACCCCGACATCTTCGCGGCGGGCGACGTCGCCAGCATCCCCTCGCCCCACTACGGACGCCCCCTGCGGGTGGAGCACTGGGCGACCGCCGAGCGGACCGGCGCGCACGCCGGACGCGCGATGCTCGGCGCCACCGACCCGTTCGACCGGCTGCCCTACTTCTACAGCGACCAGTACGACGTCGGCATGGAGTACACCGGCTGGGTGGACGTGCCCGGCGGGTACGACGACGTGGTGGTCTCCGGCGACCTGAGCGCCCGGGAGTTCGTGGCGTTCTGGCTGCTCGACGGCCAGGTCGTGGCCGGGATGGCCGTCAACGTGTGGGAACAGATGGACCGTGTGGAGGAACTGATCAGGTCTCGGAGGAAGGTCCCGCGCGAGGAGCTGGACGCCTTCGTGAGCTGACGCCCCGGTGGGACGATCTCGGGGTGCCACCACTCCCCCGGGTCCTGACGCTCGCCGCCGTCTCCGTGCTGGTCCTGGCCGGATGCACGCCGTCCGCCGATGTGCCGCCCGCCGAGGTGACCTCGGCGGCCGACGCCGTCCGTGAGCTCCCCGGCGTCGACGACGTCGCGGTCACCCGGACCACCAGCGCGGCCGAGCCCGTCCAGGGCAACTTCGGACAGCGGAGCGAGCCGAAGCCGAGCACCGTGAGCGTCGAGGTCGCCCTGGCGGGGACGCTCGAACCGCGCGCCGCGGGCCAGGCCGCCGGGGAGGCCCACCGCCTCCTGGTCGCCGCGGCGGGGCGGGTGGACGACCGGGAGAACATCACCGTGGCGTCGAGCTTCGTCGGCGGACCGGGGCTGGGCGTCAGCACCGGACCCGACACGACGTCGGAGGTCGTGGCCGACGCCGTGGAGGACGGCTTCGGCCTCCTCGCGGCGGGAGCCACCACCGTGGGTCTCGGCCTCGGCGGTCGGGGCGACGGTTCGTGGGACGACGACCCGATCGCCGCGACGGCCCACGTGTCCGCCACGACCCGCGACGACCTCGTCGGACTCGCTCAGGCGGCGGAGGAGCTGGAACGCGGCGTGGAGCTCGAGGCTCCCGGCGTCCACTACCGGGCCGCGACGCGCGTGCCCGACGTCGACGCCGTCCGGCTGCTCGTCGCCGCGGCGGGCCGGCCCGGTGTCGTGGACGCCACCTACCTCTCCCAGGAGCAGCGGATCAACCTCCGGTCCGACGCCGAGGCAGGGTCGCAGAGCCTCGCTGACCTGCACGGATGGCTCGAGACCCAGGACTTCGCGACGGCAGACCACCCGCTCGCCTACACGGTCATGGATGCCGCGTACGCCGAGACGACCGGCTGGGTGTCCGGCGTGGAACCCGCCTCGTACACGCCCCACACCCTCGACCCGTTCGGCGACGCCGAACCCTGGGCCGATGACCCCTCCGCCCCGGACTGCGCCGGTCCTGACCTGGAGGTCACGTTCGGCGTCGTGGACTCGGCGGCGGGCACCCGGGGCGCGTCGGTCCAGGCCACCAACGTGTCGGGCGGGCCGTGCGCCGTCGAGAACGTGCCCGACCTCGTCTTCGAGAACGAGGCCGGGCAGCCCCAGCAGGACGTCACGGTCGAGCCCTACGAGCCGGGCGTGGTGCCCGGCCGCGTGGTCGTGCCCGACGGCGGGACGGTGCTCGCCCCCCTGCTCTGGCGCGCCATGTCGACGACCAACGACCCGGACACGACCACGACGGTCCAGGTCACCGCGGTCCCGGGCGCCGACCCGGTACCGCTCGACGTGACGACGGACGGAACCCCCGCGACGGGGCTCGACGTCCTCGACGGCGCCGAGATCCGCGTGGGCCCCTGGACGCAGGGCCGATGAGCTGTCAGGCGCCGCACGCCTCCTGCAGCGCCGCGCCGAGCTGGTCGCCGTCCTTGCCGCCGCCGACGTAGAGCGTGCCGGGCAGCCGGACCGAGGACTCGCGCTCGACGCCGAGCGTCCGCAGCGTCACGGGCACCTCGTCGAACTCGTACCAGACGGAGGAGGAGTCCTGGACGCTGCCCCGCTGCGGGTCCACGATCCACATCGTGACCTCACGCCCCGGCGGAAGCACGACCTGGCCGGAGGCGTCGGCGGGCGCGGCGCCGTCTGCGGACGAGACCGTGGTGTCGTCCGCCGGATCATCGCTCAGCGCCTCGAACCGGAACACCTCCGGATCGGAGCTGATCACCGTGACCGGCCACCGCGTCGGGTTGCGCACCGTCTGCCCCACGACCACGTCGTCGCTGGTGCCGTAGACCGCCAGGGCCATCTTGGGAAGGCAGTCCGGGAACGTCATGCCCGCGCTCAGGGTGACGCCCTCCGCGACGATCCGGGCGTTACGGGCCGCGTACTGCCAGACGCCGATGCCGGCGACGAGCGCCACCACCACGACGGCCACGCCCACGATCCAGGCCGTACGCCGGCCAGCCGCATCCACCATCCGCACAGGATAGGGGGCATGACGAAGCCGGCCGGGCCGACTGGCCCGACCGGCTTCGACCAGGATCAGCCCCGACGCTCGCGTACGGCCTTGGCCAGGTCGCGGAGCAGGTCCTCCGTGGTCTCCCAGTCCATGCACTTGTCGGTGACCGACTGACCGTAGGTCAGCTCCGACAGCGGGCCGGGCTGCTGCGCGCCGGCCTCCAGGAAGCTCTCCATCATGAGGCCCGTGATGCCGTGCTCGCCGTCGGCGATGCGGTTGGCGATCTCGTGCACGACGCCAGCCTGGCGCACGTGGTCCTTGCCCGAGTTGGCGTGGCTCGCATCGACGATCACGCCGGTCTCCACGGCCCCGCCGAGGCCGGAGCCGCGGGTCACGCGCAGGGCGGCGGCGACGTCCTCGGCCGAGTAGTTGGGGCCGGAGCGGCCGCCGCGCAGGATCACGTGGCAGTCCGGGTTGCCGGTCGTCTCGACGGCGGCGGCGCGGCCCTCGGCGTCGGCCCCGAAGAAGGTGTGCTCGCTCGCGGCGGTGATGCAGCCGTCGACGGCGATCTGCACGTCGCCGTCGGTCGCGTTCTTGAACCCGACCGGCATCGACAGGCCCGAGGCGAGCTGGCGGTGCACCTGCGACTCGACGTTGCGGGCACCGATGGCGCCCCAGGTCACGGCGTCGGCGATGTACTGCGGGCTGGTGGGCTCCAGGAACTCGGTCGCGGCCGGCACCCCGGCGTCGAGCACCCCGAGCAGCACCTCGCGGGCCAGGTTGAGGCCGTGGCGCACGTCGTGCGAGCCGTCCAGGTGCGGGTCGTTGATGAGGCCCTTCCAGCCCACGGTGGTGCGCGGCTTCTCGAAGTACACGCGCATCACGACGACGAGGTCGTCGGAGAGCTCGCGCCGGAGCGCGGCGAGCCGTCCGGCGTACTCCAGCGCGGCGGCCGGGTCGTGCACCGAGCACGGGCCGACGATCGTCAGGAGACGGTCGTCCTCGCCGGTCAGGACGTCACGCACCTCGCGGCGGGACGTCGTCACGAGGTCGCTGCGGGCGGTGCCGAGCGGCATCGCCTCGAGCAGGCCACGCGGGGCGGGCAGCGGGTCGAGCGCGCGGATGCGCAGGTCGGAGGTGCGGGTACCGAGGTCGGTCGTCGCCTCGGTGCTGGGTTCCGCAGGGGTGATGCTCATCGGGATCGGGGCTCCAAGTTGGCGGGGTCTGGTTCGAGGAACCGGACGGCCCGCCACCGACTCCTGTCCGGAGCGGCCCGTCTCGGTAAAGACGAAGGGCCTGGACGCGATCGGCGTCCCAGGCCCTGGCTCCGGGTGGAAAGTTGGTCAGGCGTGCGCCCGCCGAGCTCCACCAGGAGCCGACGTAAAGCGCCAATACCAACGGATGTCCACGGCCAAAACGGTAGCCGCACCCCTGGCGGCTGTCTACCGGATCTTAGGATGCGGTCGATCACACACGTGCGTACCGCTCCACGAACGCCCGCATGATGCGCAGCGGCTCCGTGACCTCGACGGCGAGGCAGCGCTCCCGCACCGCCTCCGCCTCCTCGGGCGGGAAGTAGCCGTAGTCGCGGTAGACGGCGATCCGCTGGTCGATGCCCTGGCCGTCGAGCTCGGGGTGGAACTGCGTGGCGTACAGGTTCTGCTTGATCCGGAACATCTGGACCGGGCAGCCGGCCGACGACGCGAGCAGCACGGCGTGGTCGGGCAGCTTGCGCACCGCCTCCTTGTGGCCGACGTACGCGGCGAACGACGCCGGGAGCCCGGCCAGCAGCGGGTCGTCCGCGGCGTCCGGGGTGAGCTCGATGGTCACTGGCCCGACCGGCTCGGCGTAGGTCGCGTCGATCACCGCGCCCTGGTGCGCCCCGAGGGTGCCGACGCCGTAGCAGGCGCCCAGGAACGGGAAGTCGCGCGCCACGATCTCGTCGAGCAGCCCGGACAGCTCGGCCTCGACCCGCCGCTGCGCGGGACCCTTCAGCTCCGCGGGGTCCGAGGAGTTGAAGGGTCCCCCGCCGACGAGGACGCCCGAGTAGTCGTCCAGGTCGACCGGCGGCAGCGGGTCGCGCTCGAGGCGCACCCGGTGCAGCTGCTCCGGTTCGAGGCCGCCGTACCGGCGGAACGCCTCGTGCTCACCGTCCGCGGCGAGGTCCTCCGCGCGCGTCGCGAGCAGCAGAAACGGCTTCATGACACGAGCGTAGGGGACCCCTGACCAGCGGTCACGTCCAGCGGAAGAGCTTGACGCCGAGCGGGAAGAGCACCACTGTCCAGCCGACCAGGACGAGCACCTGCGCGAGCGGGAAGCCCTCGGTGCCGAACCAGCCGGCGGTGAGCCCCTGGGCCGCCGCGCCGAGCGGCAGGTAGAGGCCGATCGTCTCCATCCAGTCCGGCATGACGGACAGGGGGACCCACACACCGGAGAACATCAGGGACGGGAAGTAGAGGAGCATGCCCAGCCCGGACGCCGTCGCGCCCTTCTCGGCCCGCGCTGCGACGAGCAGCCCGAGCGAGAACATGGCGGACGTCGACAGCACGAGCACGAGCAGCACCGTCAGCGGGTCGGCCGCGAACGGGACCCCGAGCACCACCATGCTGCCGACCACGGCCGCGCAGGTGGACACGATGAGCGCCAGCACGTTGATCACCAGGTGCGCGCCGATCAGGTTCTGCGGCGGCATCGGCGTGGTCGAGAGCCGCTTGAGGATGCCCTTCTCGCGGAAGGTCGCGAACTGCACCGGCATGGTGGTCAGCGCGATGGTCCCCACCGCGAGCGCGATGATGGTCGGCAGGTAGCTGGTCACGCCGGGCGCCTCGTTCCAGGGCGGCGGCGCGTCGGTCATCGGCTTGGAGAAGTCGGGGATGGCCAGCCCGAGGCCGAGCAGCAGCAGGCTGGGGAAGACGAGCGCGAAGAACACCGCGGTCGGCTCCCGCAGCCACACCTTGAGCTCGGTGGCGAACAGCGTGCCGAAACCCCGGGCCTTGATCCCGCCCCGCGGGGCGACAGCGGTCGCGACGGCGGTCATGCCGCCACCTCCTCGTTCTCCACGGCCCGGTACGCGCGACCGGTGACCTGCACGAACACGTCCTCCAGGGTGCGCTCGACGGTCCGCACGTCGTCGGGGACGACGTCGGCGGCCGCGAGCGCCTGCACGACGGCGAACAGCACCTTGCGGGTGCCGGTCACCTCGATCTCGTCCCCGGCCGGGACGACGCCGACGACGTCGGGGTCCCGCTCGGAGAGCGCGGTGAGCAGCCGGGCCGCGCGGGCGCGGGCGACGTCGTCGGCGATCCGGAGCCGGACGCCGCGGTGGCCCTCGAGCCCCTCGATCAGGGCGGCGGGCGTGCCCTCGGCGACGACGCGGCCGGCGTCGATGACGACGAGCCGGTCGCAGAGCCGTTCGGCCTCGTCCATGAAGTGGGTGACCAGCAGCACGGTGACGCCGGAGTCGCGGACCCGTTCGACGAGGTCCCAGGTGGCGCGCCGGGCGGCGGGGTCGAGCCCGGTGGTGAGCTCGTCGAGGATCGCCACCTGGGGCCTGCCCACCAGGGCGAGCGCGATGGAGAGCCGTTGCTTCTGGCCCCCGGAGAGCTTGCCGAACTGCTGGTCGCGGTGGGCGGTCAGGTCGAGCAGGTCGAGGAGCTCGGCCGGGTCCGCCCGCTGCGGGTAGAAGGAGCCGAAGACGTCGAGCGCCTCGCCGACGGTGATCTTGTCGTGCAGGGCGGCCTCCTGGAGCTGCACGCCCACGTGCTCACGGACGGCGGCGGGGTCGGCCTGGGGGTCGTGGCCCAGCACCCGGACGCTGCCGCCGTCGGCGTGCCGCAGTCCGGCGAGGCACTCGACGGTGGTGGTCTTGCCGGCCCCGTTGGGGCCGAGGATCCCGAAGATCTCGCCGCGCGCCACCTGGAAGGACACGTCGGCGACGGCGGTCTTGGGGGCGGCGCCGCGGCCGGCGCCGGGATAGGTCTTGCGGAGGTTGCGGACTTCGACGACTGGGGACGTCATGGTCGCTCCTTCAAGATCGTGGGGGGTGGGTCAGGCGGGGCGCACCGGGACGGTGCGGAGCAGGGCGCGGAGCACGACGGCGGCGATCACGACGGCGAGGGCGGCACCGCCGAGGCCGATCAGCATGGTCGCGAGGCCCTCGCCCGGCGGTACCTCGGCGTGCTCGATGTCGGGCACGAGCTGGATGTTGGCGATGGCGCCGATGACGCCGGTCCGGGTGGCGACGTCCGCGAGCACCGCGGGCAGGGCGAGCGGGACGATCAGGAGCGTGCCCCAGGCCCCGGCGTGGCTGAAGCCGGTGCCGATGCAGGCGCCCACCAGGATGTAGGTGACGAGCACGAGGGCCTCGGCGACGGTGGTGCCGAGCACGGCCAGGGGCGAGTCGAAGGGCAGCGCCCCGAGGCGGCGCCAGGTCATGCCGAGCGACGTGCTCAGCAGGCGTTCGCCGAGCAGCGCGAGCGTGGTCACGACGCCGAGCCCGCCGCCGACGACGAGCGCGCCGCGCAGCACGCCGTCGAACAGGGACCGGCGGCTGCCGCCGGCGGACACGTGGAGGGCGAGGATCCCGGAGGAGGCCACGACGCCGAGCCAGATCATGGGCCAGCGCGCCGCGCCGAGCGTCGCGTCGAGCGCGCTGATCTCCAGGTCGTTGCCGGCGGCGGCGTTGCCGACGCTGATCCCGACGGCGTAGAGCGCGTAGACGCCCCAGAACCAGATGCCGATGGTGAAGCCCGAGACGCGGAGCCTCCGGGCCACGCCGGCGACGCCCCGCAGGTGCCCGGCCCGGGCGAGCCGGGTGCGGCTCATCGCGGTCTCCTCGATGGTCGGTGTTGTCATCGTCGTCCTCCTCAGAGGGATGGCCGCAGGTGGACGGTCCGGACAGGCGCGCTGAACAGCCAGGCCGCCAGGGCGACCGCGACGGCGCCGCCCGCCAGCCCGAGCAGGGTGCCGGGCAGGTTCTCCGGCCCCACGACCAGTGCGGTGACGCCGGTGTGGGTGGACAGGTCGGCCAGGGCCGCCGGGACGAGCGCGGCGAGCACGTAGAGGGAGCCCCGCACCACGCCGAACCGGTAGTAGCCGGCCGAGACCGCGGCC
Source organism: Promicromonospora sp. NPDC057488 (assembly GCF_042802395.1). Classification (NCBI taxonomy): domain Bacteria; kingdom Bacillati; phylum Actinomycetota; class Actinomycetes; order Micrococcales; family Promicromonosporaceae; genus Promicromonospora; species Promicromonospora sp. NPDC057488. The sequence goes on along the minus strand of NZ_JBHVEG010000038.1, from coordinate 1,923 downwards.
CCGGCCAGGTAGTAGGTGGCGGCGACGAGCGCCTCGGACAGCACCGTCAGCGCGACGCCGGCGACGCCGTCCACCGGCAGCCCGAACTCGCGGACCCAGGGCTGGTCGAGCGCGGCGAACAGCGCACGCTCGCCGAGCAGGTAGAGCGCCGTGACGAGCCCGATCAGCACGCCGCTGACGAGGGCGCCCTGGACGGTGCCGACCGCGAGGGACCGGCGGGTGCCGCCGGCCGCGACGTGCAGCCGGAGGTAGGCCGCCGGGATGATGATGCCGAGCACCAGCAGGAACCAGCGGGACGGGCCGCCCATCTGGGCGTCGAGGACGCCCTGGTCCAGGCCGGAGCCGAACCGGTCGTTGCCGATGATGACCGCGGCCGCCACGACCACGAAGATCGCCCAGTACCACGCGCCGATCGTGACGACGACGCGGACCGTGACGCCGGCCGTCCTCCGGGCGCCGCGCTGGTCGGCCTCGCGGGCCAGGGCCGTCACCGCGCTCATGACGGCACGTTCCCGGAGCCGGTGAGGCGCACGAAGAGGTCCTGCACCGGCACGGTGCCGACCTCGACGCCCGCCTCGCGCGCGGCGGCCCGCTCGGCGTCCTCGAGCGCGCCCTCCAGCGTGACCTGCACGGTCGCGCCGAGCTGCTGGCGGTGCAGCACGCGGCGTCCCCCCGCGAGGCGCTCGACGGCGTCCTTGGTGCCGGTGAGGCTGAACCCGCGCGCCCGCATATCGTCCGCGGACTCGGCCAGGAGCACGCGCCCCCGGTCGATCACGACGACGTCCTCGAACAGCCGCTCGACCTCCTCGACCAGGTGGCTGGACAGCAGGATCGTGCGGGGGTGTTCGGCGTAGTCGGCGAGGAGCTCGTCGTAGAACGCGTACCGCGTGGGGGCGTCCATGCCGAGGTAGACCTCGTCGAAGATGGTCAGCGGCGCGCGCGTGGCCAGGCCGATGCTGGCCCCGACCGCGGACCGCTTGCCGCGCGACAGCGCCGACGGGTTCTTGCGGACGTTGACCTCGAACAGGTCGAGCAGGCGCTCGGCCGTCTCCGCGCTCCAGTCCGGCCGCATGTCGGCGTAGTACTTGAGCGAGGTGGAGACCTTCTCGTCGGTCATCAGGTCGCCGCTCTCGCGGACGAGCTGCGTGCCGGAGGTGATCCACGGGTTCTCCCACGGGTCCTCCTGCGCGCCCTCGGGCCCGACCAGGACGCTGCCGCTCGTCGGGCGGGTGAACGCCGCCAGCAGCGAGAGCATCGTCGTCTTGCCGGCACCGTTGCGGCCCAGGACACCGGTGATGGCGCCGGGGCGGATCGTGAGCGAGGCGCCGTCGAGCGCCGTGCTCGCCTCGTCCCGGACCATGGTGCCGTTCTGCAGCACCCGGTGGCTCCTGCCGAAGTGGACGACGACGTCGTCCAGGCGGGCCCCGAAAGGTGCGGTCGTCGTCATGACTCCTCCGTCTTCTTCTTGCCGGCGCCCAGGACGTAGGCGACGACGTCCTCGGTCGGGATGCCGAGGATGTCCGCCTGCTGCAGCGCGGGCGCCAGGACCTCCTCGAAGTAGCGCTTGCGGTGGTCCGCGAGCAGACGCTCCCGCGCCTGCGGCGCGACGAACATCCCCAGACCACGGCGCTTGTAGAGCACGCCCTCCTCGACCAGACCGGCGAATGCCTTCTGGGCGGTGGCCGGGTTGATGCGGAACGTCGTCGCGAACTGTGTGGTGGACATGACCTGTTCCTCCTCTTTCAGCTCACCGGCGAGTACCTGTGCACGGATCATCTGCGCGATCTGGATGTAGATCGGCTCGGGCCCGTCGAACACCGGCTCACCCCCTCCGTTGGTTCGTTACTCGACTAATGAACCATAGAACCAGGTGGGCGCGCAAGGGGGAAACACAAGAGGGGCGGGACGGACCGTGGTCCGTCC
>NZ_JBHVEG010000037.1:0-42546 GCF_042802395.1 Promicromonospora sp. NPDC057488 | reverse complement strand
ATAAGCGACCGGGCGTTGTCCTCTCCGCGTTGGTCGAGCTCGTCGAGACCTGGTGAGGTCTCGACAAGCTCGACCAGCGGGGTGTCACTCGATCACCGGGTCTCGACAAGCTCGACCAGCGGGGTGTCACTCGATCACCGGGTCTCGACAAGCTCGACCAGCGGGGTGCAGCTCGACCAACGGCTCGCGACCGCGGGGGTGTCACAGGAGCTCGGCGCGGAGCTTCGGCTCGGCGGCGAACTCGTGGAACGGGTGGGTCGGCACCGTCAGGCGGTGGTGGCCCAGCCGCAGCAGGTCCTGGTCGACGCCGCCCGGGGTGAGCATGAGCATCCAGTCGGCCGCCATGTCGTACAGCTCGGGCTCCAGGTAGCCGATCTTCACCACGACGACGTCGGTCCCGCGCGGGTCCAGGCCCAGCACCGTGAAGTCGCGCTCCAGGTGGTACGGCTTGCGCCGCTCCGTGAGGATCACGCGCAGCCCGCCCACGCGCACGACGGCGACGATGCCGGCGTCGGGGTCGCCCTCGCTCACGTGCTCCACCACGCCGCTCAACCGGACCGGCCCGTGCGGGCCGTCGTCGACCCGGGCGCCCGCCTCGACGTCGACCGCCGCGCCGGGACCAGCCGACGCGAACGTCGCGGCCACCGAGCGCGCCGCCGCGGCGTCGGGCAGGGAGGCGTAGATCGCGGTGCGGCCGCCGTCCTCGGGCGCGACGGCGAAGGCCGGCTCCGCCAGGAGCCGCGCGAGCGTCCAGGTGACGTCGCCCGCGCCGCCCGCCGTGGGGTTGTCGCCGGAGTCCGACAGGAAGTACGGCCGTGCCTCGCTCGCCAGAGCCGTCGCCACGCACTCGTCGTACGGGGCGGCCGGCGCGACGAACGCGAACTCGTCGCGCGCGTCCCAGTACTGCCGGGCGAGCTGCTCGGCCTCGCGCACGATCACCTCCTCGTCGTCCCCCGTGACGACGACGGCGGCCCGGCAGCTCGGCTCGTCGGCCCACGCGTACCCGACCCAGAGCGCGGCGTCGAGCACGCCGGGCAGGTCGGCCACGCGGGCGACGTCGGCGTAGATGGACGCCGCGGGCTCGATGCGGGTGCTGGTCTTCTCCCCGGGCAGCAGCACGGGGACCTGCAGCCACGCCTTCTTCGGGGCACCGCCCGACTCCAGCCGCGCGAGCAGGTTCGCGGCCGCGCGCTCGCGGGTCTCCCACGCGTCCTCGTGCGGGGCCATGCGGTAGCAGGTGATCAGGTCGCTGGCCTGCGCCAGCTCCCGGGGCACGTTGCCGTGCAGGTCCATCGTGGTGCTGATCAGGGTCCCCGGGCCGACGACGGCGCGCACCGCCGCGGCGAGGTCGGACTCGGCGTCGTCCCGGCCCACCACCGTCATGGCGCCGTGGATGTCGAGGAGCACGCCGTCGTACGGGCCGTGCTCGGCCTGCTGCGCGCGCAGGGTCGCCACGATCTCGTCGCGTACCGACTCGTAGACCTCGGCCGGGACGGCACCGCCCGGCAGCGACCGGGCGTGCAGCACGCCGGTCCAGTCGGCGGCGTCGCGCAGCGGGGCGCCGTCGGCCAGGAACGGGTAGTGCGCCACGAGCTCGTCGCCGCGGCGGAGCGTGAAGGCCTCCCACCCGGAACGGTGCGGGGAGAACGTGCTGGACTCGATCGACATGCCGGCGATCGCGACCCGCGGGCGGGGGTTGGTCATCGTGGTCCTTCCGACGCGGTTGTGGATGACGCTGTGGAGGGGGCAGGGGACTGCGGGGTGGCCAGGGCGTGCGGCACGAGCGTGTCCTCCAGCAGGCGGCCCACGCCCACGAGGTTCGCGTCGGGGCCCAGGCCGGACGGCGCGATCACGAGGTCGCGGGTCATCAGCGGGTGGGCGCCCTCGTAGATCTGGCTGCGGATCGCGGAGACGAACGGCTCCAGCGTGGACAGCGCGCCGCCCAGGTAGACGGCGCCGGGGTTGAAGAAGTTGACCACCGTGCACAGCGCCGCGCCCAGGTGCCGCCCGGCGGTCCGGGTCAGGGTGGTCGCCACGGGCTCGGCGTCGCGCACCAGGGCGAGGACGTCGGCGGTCGCGTCGACGTCGTAGCCCTGCTCGCGCAGCAGCCGCACCAGGGCCGCGCCCGAGGCCACGGTCTCCAGGCAGCCGCGGTTGCCGCAGGTGCACGGGGTGTCGCCGCCGGCCGGGATGCGCGTGTGCGTGATGTCGCCCGCCGCGCCGCCCGCGCCGCGGTACAGCCGGTCGTCGACCAGGATGCCGGCGCCGATCGCGGTGCCCGCCTTGACGGAGACGGAGTGCCGCGTGCGCCGGGCGTGCCCGAAGTGCTCGCCCACAGCCATCGCGTTCGCGTCGTTCTCGACCACGGCGGGAACGCCCAGGGCGTCCTCCAGCCACGAGCCGACGTCGAACCCCGACCATCCGGGCATGCGCGACGGGCTGTCGAGGGCGCGCCGGGCGACGTCGACCGGGCCGGGCAGGCAGATGCCGACGCCGAGCAGCCGGCCGCCGTCGGGCTGTGCGGCTGCCATCTCGCGCAGCGCGGCCGTGACCTGCGTCAGCACGGGTCCGGGGCCGTCGCCGATCGCGAGGGCCACCTCCGTGGTGGTGGTCAGCTCGCCGCCGTGCGGCAGGATGCCGAGCCGGGCGTGGGCGCCCCCGAGGTCGACGACGCCGAGGTAGCCGGTGCTGCCGGGCACCCGGAGCGCGCGCGGCCGCCGTCCGCCGCTGGACGCACCCTCGCCCGTCTCCTCCAGGACGCCGGAGGCGAGCATCGCCTGCACCCGTTGCGAGACGGTGGACGGCGCGATGCCGAGCGACTCGGCGATCTCCTTGCGGGACCGGGCGCGGCCGCTGGACACGAGCACGAGGATCTCGCGCTCGAGCCGTGCGGCGGCCACCCGGGGACGCGCGGGCTGGGCCACGGGCCTCCTCCAGGTTCTTCGAGAACTTCTTGCAGTACTTCTTTCAGGACATGGAACAAGTTCCGGGCAAGAGTCTGCACCACATCGGCCATGCTCCGGACAGGTCGGCCTTTTTGCGGTCCCGAATTAACAGTCTTGTTACGGATTCCGCATAGATTCGGGAAACTTAATACGTCTACGGTGCTCCATTATTCGGCTGGCGAAACAAGTGCCCGAGTCGCACAGGCTCCGGCGTCGTCGGCCCCGCAGACCAAGGAGACCCAGATGCGCACCACGCATGCCGGACGGGCCGTACGGCTGGCCGTCGGCGCGGCCGCCGCCGTCGCCCTCCTCGCCGGATGCTCGACGTCTTCGTCCGGCAGCGACGAGGCAGCCGCACGCACCGACGTGAACTACGCCCTGCCCGCGAACGCGACCCCCAACTGGATCGTGCCGCTGGGTATCGCGGGCAAGCTCGCGACCCACAACTCGGCGATCACCCGCACCCTCTGGGAGCCGCTCGTCGCGTACGACGGCTCCGAGGGCGAGGTGGGGCGCGTGGCGAGCGCCGATCTCGCCGACGAGATCACCTTCTCCGACGACGGCCTGGTCGCCACCATCACCCTCGACGAGGGCCGCACCTGGAGCGACGGCGAGCCCGTCACCTCGGCCGACGTGAAGTTCTGGTTCGACCTCGTCAAGGCGAACACGGACGTCTGGGCCAGCTACTCCGAGGGCCGCATGCCCGACAACGTGACCGAGGTGGCCACCCCGGACGAGAAGACCGTCGAGCTCACCTTCGACAAGGTCTACAACCCGGAGTGGCTGCAGGCCTCGCAGCTCACGCTCGTCGTGCCGCTGCCGGCCCACGCCTGGGCCAAGGCCGCCGACGGCGACGCCCCCGACCCGGCGCTCGCCGAGACCGAGGACGGCGCGAAGGCGATCTTCGACTACCTCGTCACGCAGAGCGAGGACCTGTCCACCTACGAGTCCAACCCGCTGTGGCAGACCATCAACGGCCCATACTCGCTGACCGGGTTCACGGACAGCGGCCAGGTCGAGCTGACCAAGAACGAGAAGTACGACGGCGACGACGCCGCCTCGATCGACACCGTCAACCTGCTGCCGTACACGTCCACCGACGCCGAGGTGAACGCCGTGCGGTCCGGCGCCGTCGACTACGGGTACATCCCGACCACCGGCCTGGACGCGCCGGAGCAGTACGAGTCGCTCGGCTACGCCGTCGAGCCCTGGGCGGGCTGGTCCATCACCTACCTGCCGTACAACTTCAACCACCCCGAGCTGGGGCCGGTCTACCGCCAGCTCTACGTGCGCCAGGCGCTCCAGCACCTCGTGGACCAGGAGCAGATCTCCGACGTCATCTGGAAGGGTGCGGCGCTGCCCGGCTACGGGCCGGTGCCGCAGAACCCCGAGAGCGACTTCCTCTCCGACGAGCAGAAGGACAACCCGTACCCGTTCGACCCCGAGGCCGCGGCCGCGCTGCTGGCCGACCACGGCTGGACCGCCGGGTCCGACGGCGTGCTGGAGTGCACCAGCCCCGGTGACGGCGACGACGAGTGCGGCACCGACGTCGAGGAGGGCCAGAAGCTGGCGATCACGATCCTGACGCAGAGCGGCTCGGCCGAGACGGACAACATGTTCGCCGAGATCAAGTCCACGTTCGAGCAGGCCGGCGTGGGCGTCACCATCGAGAGCGCGCCGCTGAACACGGTGCTGTCCTCCATCGCGCCGTGCACCGCCGACCAGGCGGACTGCGACTGGCAGCTCCCGTTCTTCGGCACAGCCGGCAGCTGGTACTTCGGCGGCTACCCCAGCGGCGAGCGCGTGTTCGGCACCGGCGCGGCGTCGAACTTCGGCTCCTACTCGGACGACGAGCTCGACACCCTCATGCACGACTCCACCGAGAGCACCGACCCGTCGGTCATGCAGGAGTACTCGAAGTTCGGCGCCGAGAACCTGCCGGTCATGTGGCTGCCGAACCCCGTCTACCAGGTCTCCGTGATCAAGGACGGGCTGGAGGGCACCACGCAGGACCCGCTCGCCAGCTTCCACCCGCAGCGCTGGAGCTGGGCCGGCTGACATGACGACAGCCATCCCCGCGCAGAGCGGGACCGTCGAAGCCGGAGTCGCCGCGCCCCCGCCCGTCCGGGCGGCCCGCGGCGGCTTCGGCCGCTTCCTGGTCCGGCGCGTGCTCCAGGCGCTCGTCGTGATCCTCGTGGTCAGCGTCATCGTGTTCGCGCTGCTGCACGCGCTGCCGGGCGGACCCGCCCGCGGCGTCCTCGGCCAGCAGGCCACCCCCGAGCAGATCGCCGCGTTCGAGGCCGCCAACGGCCTCGACCAGCCCGTCGTGCTCCAGTACCTCTCGTTCCTGGGACGCTCGCTGACGGGCGACCTCGGCGAGTCCTACCTGCTCAACCAGTCGGTCTCCGACGCGATCGCCCTGCGCCTGCCCAAGACGCTGCTGCTGACCGGGCTCTCCCTCGTCGTCGCGGTGCTGATCGCCGTGCCCGTCGGCGTCTACCAGGCCGTGCGCCGCAACCGCGCCGTCGACTACTGGCTCTCCACGCTGGCGATCGTCGCCTACTCGACGCCGACGTTCTTCCTCGGGATGCTGCTGATCCTGCTGCTCAGCCAGACCGCCGGGCTGTTCCCGGCGGCGGCCCCGCAGGGCACCGGGATCGCCGAGGTGCTGGCCCAGCCCGACGCGCTCGTGCTGCCCGTGCTCACCGGCGCGGTGCCGATCGTGGCCACGTTCAGCCGGTACATGCGCTCCTCGACCCTGGACAACCTCGGCGAGGACTACGTGCGCACCGCCCGCGCCAAGGGCACCGGCCACCGCCGCGTGGTGCTGCGGCACGTGCTGCGCAACTCGTTGACGCCGGTGGTCGCGATGCTCGGCTACTACCTTCCCGTCATGTTCGGCGGCGCCCTGGTGGTCGAGCAGCTGTTCAACTACCCCGGCATGGGACTGCTGTTCTGGAGCGCCGCGCAGAGCAGCGACTTCCCGGTGCTGCTCGGCTGCGTGCTCGTCATCTCGGTCGCCACCGTCGTCGGCTCCCTGCTGGCCGACGTCGTCCAGGCCGTCCTGGACCCTCGCACCCGAGGAGGCCTGCGATGACCGCGATCCGGCGGTTCGCCACCAACCGGCTGGCCGTGGTGGGCGCGGTGGCGCTCGTGATCCTGGTGCTGTTCGTGCTGATCGGCCCGCTGGTCTACCCGACGGAGCAGGTGGCGACCGATCTCGGCGCGGCCAACCTGCCGCCCGGCGTCGACGGGCACCCCTTGGGCACGGACGCGCTCGGCTACGACAACCTGGGCCGGCTGATGGTCGCGGGCCGGGTCTCGCTCCTGGTCGGGGTCCTGGCGGGGGCGCTCGCCACGGTGGTCGGCACCCTCTGGGGCGCGATCGCCGGGTACGTGGGCGGCGCCGTCGACGTCGTCATGATGCGGGTGGTCGACGCCGGCATCGCGATCCCCGCGATCTTCCTGCTGCTGGTGCTCTCCACGATCGTGCGGCCGACGGTCGGCATGATGATCGTGGTGCTCGGCCTGGTGTCCTGGCTGGTCCCGGCCCGGCTGATCCGGGCGGAGGCCCTGTCGGTCCGCACCCGCGACTACGTGGTGGCGGCCCGCGCGATGGGCGCCTCGCACGGCCGCACCGTGCTGACGCACGTCATCCCCAACACCGTGGGCACCGTGGTGGTCAACGCGACCTTCCAGGTGGCCGACGCCATCCTGCTCGTCGCCTACATCAGCTTCCTCGGCATGGGCGTCCAGCCGCCCACGACCGACTGGGGCGCGATGCTGAACGACGGCATCAACTACATCTACCAGGGCGCCTGGTGGCTCATCCTGCCGCCCGGCCTCGCGATCGTCGTCGTGGTCTGCGCGCTGAACTTCGTGGGCGACGGGCTGCGGGACGTCGTCGACGTGAAGGGGAGGACGGCATGAGCGACGTCGTACTGCGCATCCGGGACCTGGACGTCACCTTCACCACCGGCTCCGGGGAGGTGCCCGCGGTGCGCGGCGTCGACCTCGAGGTGCGGCGCGGCCGGGTGGTCGCGCTGGTGGGCGAGTCCGGCTCGGGCAAGAGCGTCACGTCGCTGTCCGTGCTGGGCCTGCTGCCGTCGACGGCGCGCGTCACCGGCTCGGTCGAGCTGGCCGACGGCGACGCGGTGCGCGACGTCGTGACCACCCCCGAGGACCAGCTCGTGGACCTGCGCGGCCGGGTGGTGTCCATGGTGTTCCAGGAGCCGATGACGGCGCTCAACCCGACCATGACCCTGGGCGACCAGATCGCCGAGGCGGTGCTCAACCACGAGCGCGTGCCGCGGGCGGCCGCGCGGGAACGGGCCGTGGACCTGCTGCGGTCCGTGGGCATCCCCGAGCCGGAGCGGCGGGCGGGGCAGTACCCGCACGAGCTGTCCGGCGGGCAGCGGCAGCGCGTGGTCATCGCGATCGCGCTCGCGTGCGAGCCGCAGCTGATCGTCGCCGACGAGCCGACGACGGCGCTCGACGTGACCGTGCAGGCGGGGATCCTCGACCTGCTGCGCGAGCTCGTGGCGCAGCGGGGGACGGCGCTGCTGCTGGTCACGCACAACATGGGTGTCGTGGCCGACCTGGCCGACGAGGTGGCCGTGATGAGCGGCGGCCGGATCGTGGAGCACGGGCCGGTGGAGCAGGTGCTGCTGGCGCCGGAGCACGAGTACACGCGGGCGCTGCTGGACGCGGTGCCGGCGGTGCCGCCGGCGAGCGGTGGTGGGTCGAGCTTGTCGAGACCTGGTTCGGCGGATGTGGGGGTCTCGACAGGCTCGACCAGCGGGGTTGGCTCGACGGGTACGGAGGTCTCGACAGGCTCGACCAGCGGGGTCGGCTCGACCACCAGTGGCGGCGAGGTCGTGCTCGACCTGCGCGGGGTCAGCCTCGACTACCGGGTGCAGGGCCGGCACGTGCGCGCCGTCGAGCGCCTCGACCTGACCGTGCGCGCGGGCGAGATGCTGGGCCTGGTCGGCGAGTCCGGCTCGGGCAAGTCGACGGCGGGGCGCGCCTGCCTCGGCCTGCTCACGCCGGCCGAGGGTGAGGTGCTGCTGCTCGGCACCTCCGTCGCGCGCGCCCGCGGCCGGGCCCGGCGGCGCCTGCTGGCCGACGTCGGCGTCGTGTTCCAGGACCCGGGCGGTTCGCTGGACCCGCGCCGGCTCGTGGGCGAGTCGATCGCGGAGCCGCTGGCGATCCACGGCCGCGACGGGCGGCGGCTGACCGCGGCCGAGAAGCGGGCGCGGGTGCGCGAGCTGCTGGACGCCGTCCACCTGCCCGCGGGCGCCGAGCGGCGCTACCCGCACGAGTTCTCCGGCGGCCAGCGCCAGCGGATCGGGCTGGCCCGGGCGCTCGCGCTGCGGCCCCGCCTGCTGGTGGCCGACGAGCCGACCAGCGCCCTGGACGTGTCCGTGCAGGCCGAGGTGCTCCAGGTGCTGCGCGACCTGCACGCGGAGCTCGGGTTCGGCTGCCTGTTCATCAGCCACGACCTGGGCGTGGTGCACGAGCTGACCGACCGCGTGGCCGTGCTGCGGGGCGGGCGCCTCGTGGAGAGCGGCCCGACGGCGGACGTGTTCAGCGCCCCGCGCGAGCTGTACACGGCCGAGCTGCTGGCCTCCGTGCCGACGCCCGACCCGGCCGCGCAGCGGGAGCGGCGCGCGGCGCGGCAGCGGCTGGCGCCCGTGCCGGGTGCGGTCGCGTCGGGCGCCGCCCCGGCCCCCGGAGCCGCGCTGTGACGGGCGGGCCCACCGCGGGGGTCGACATCGGCGGCACCAAGATCCGGGCCGCCGTCGTCACGGCGGACGGCGCCGTGCTCGCCTCGGCGACCGCGCCGACGCCGTCGGGCGGTGCGGCGATGCTCGACGTCGCGGCCGGGCTGGTGGCGCAGGCGACCGCCACGGCCCGGGTGCGGGTCGCGGCGGTCGGCGTCGGCGCGGCCGGGGTCGTGGACCCGGTGACGGGCGAGGTGCTCGCCGCGAGCGACTCCTTCGTCGGCTGGGTCGGCACCGACCTGCGGGGTGGGCTCGCGGCCCGGACCGGCCTGCCGGTCACCGTGGCGAACGACGTCGACGCGTTCCTCGTGGGCGAGGCGACCTGGGGCGCCGTCCGCGGCGTGCGGTCGGCGGCGGGGATCGCGCTCGGGACCGGCGTCGGGGGCGCGCTCTGGCTGGACGGCGCGCTGTACCGCGGGGCCGGGGCGGCCGGGGAGATCGGGCACATGCCCGGCTTCGGCGACGCGCGGTGCACCTGCGGGCAGCGCGGGCACCTGGAGACGCTCGCGTCGGGGCGCTCGGTGGAGCGCCGGTACGGGGAGGCCGTGGCGGCGGGCGGCTCGGGCGGCGTCGGCTCGCGCGAGGGTTCGGGAGCCGTCGTCGGCGCGGCGGAGATCGAGGCCCGGGCGCGGGCCGGGGACGCGGCCGCCGCGCGCGTGCTGGCCGACGCCGGGCGCGCGGTCGGGTCGGCGGTGCTGGTGCTGGCGGCGCTGCTCGACGTCGGGCACGTGGTGGTGGGCGGCGGGCTGGCCCACGCCTGGGACCTGCTGGAGCCCGCGATCCGGGCCCGGCTGGACGACGAGCCGCCCGTGTCGGGGCACATGATCGAGGTGCGCCGGGCGGTGCTGGGCGGCGACGCGACGGTGGTGGGCGCGGCGGCGCTGGCGCGGTGACTGCGACCTCTGGCGCAGATGACATCGGTCCCTTGCCCCGAGACCGGTCATTCAACCGACCGGTCTCAATGCAGGGGACCGAAGTCAGTGAGTTCGGTCAGTTGCACCCGACAGCAGAACGCCGACGGCGCCCGGCCGCTGTGCGGTCGGGCGCCGTCAGAGTGGCTGCCTGGGGATCAGGCGGCGGTGGTGACCTCGACGCGCTGCGGCGTCGTGCCGGCGAAGACGCCCGGCACGGTGACCGTCAGGACGCCCGAGTCGTAGGACGCGCGGACGACGTCGCCGTCCACGGCCTTCGGCAGGGTGACGACGCGGCGGAAGGAGCCGAAGCGGACCTCCGAGATGCGGCGGCCCTCGGACTCCTCCGAGCGCTGGTCCTTGCGCTCGCCGCGCACGACGAGCTTGCGACCCTCGACCTCGACGGTGACGTCGTCGGCCGGGTTCACGCCCGGCAGGTCGAGGCGGGCGACGAGGTCCTCGCCCTCACGGTAGACGTCGGCCGCGGGCACGGGGCCGGCGGTCGCGGCAGTCTGGCTCCACGGGTCACGGAGCCAGGTCTGGGCGAACGGTGAACGGGTCAGAACGGTGGTCATGATGTTCTCCTCCGGATGCGGTTGATGACCGGTACAACCTGAGTCGACCCGACTCAATTTCCGGGTTCGCCGACGGCGGACGCCGCCCCTGCCGCCGGCGTCAGTGGCGGGTGATCGTCAGGCTCGCCTCGTGCTCGCCGACGACGACGTCCGCCGCGCCGCCGACCGGGATCGTGAGCAGCGGGCTGGTGTGCCCGAAGTCCACGCCCGCCAGCACCGGCTTGCCGGCCAGGGCGGGCTGGCGCGCGACGATCTCGTCGAGCGCCTCGCGCGTCATGCCTGTGGCGGCCTGGAACCGGCCGACCACGAGCCCGGTCACGCCGGCGGCGTCGGGCTGCTGGAGCAGGGAGGTGAGGTTGCGCGCGAAGGCCACCGTGTTCGACTCGAAGTCGTCCTCGATGAACAGGAGGGCGCCGTCGAGCGACGGCATGTTCGCGGTGCCCTGCAGCAGGTTGAGCGTGCAGAGGTTGCCGCCGACGATCCGGCCCGACGCCTGCCCCGGCCGCAGCCGCCACCAGCCCTCGTTGGCCACGGGGGTGCGGGCGTCCTGGTCGAGGAACCAGAGGTCGTCCGTCCAGGCCGCGGAGGGCTCGACGACGATCGGGGCGTCGCCGGTCACGGCGGCGCGGAACCAGTCGCCGGTGGGCTCGAAGTGGTCGCGCATGCCCCAGCTCGACCAGTGCGGGCCGGAATAGGTGATCAGGCCCGTGCGGGCGAGGATCGCGTTCTGCAGCGCGGTGATGTCCGAGTAGCCGCAGAACACCTTGGGGTGCGCCGCGATCAGGTCGAAGTCCAGGTGGGGGAGCAGCTCGTTGCTGTTGAACCCGCCGATCACGGTGATCACGCCCGCGACGGCCGGGTCGGCGAACGCGGCGTGCAGGTCGGCGACGCGGTGCTCGATCGAGGAGCTGCGGAACTGGTCGTCCTCGTCGACGTGCTCGCCGAACGTCAGCGTGAGTCCCATCGCGGCGAACCGCTCGTCGACCCAGCGGGTGTTGTCGTGCTCCATGATCATGGCCCGCGACCTGGCGGGGGCGATGACGCGGACGGTGTCGCCGGAGCGGAGCCGGGGCGGGACGATGGTTGCGTGCGCTGACATGCCCGCAGCCTAGGACGGCCGCGGCGTCGTCGGCCCGGCATTTCCCGCGAACCGATCTCCCGCGAGCTGGAGGACGCCGTGCGCGCCACACGCATCATGCCGAACCTTCGGGTGGCCGACGTAGCGGCAGCCAAGGACTTCTACACCGGCTATCTCGGGTTGAGCACCGAGGAGTTCGACCTGGGCTGGGTGGCCCGGTGCACCTCGCCCGAGACGGGGGCGATCGTCCAGCTCGTCACCCGCGACGCGACCTCGCCCGAGGACGCGGTCGTCTCGGTGCACACGCCCGACGTCGACGGCGCGTACGACGAGGCCCGGCGGCTCGGCTACGAGATCGTGCACCCGCTGACCACGGAGTCGTGGGGCGTGCGCCGGTTCCTGGTCCGGGCGCCGGACGGCAACGTGATCAACGTGGTGCACCACCCGGACTGAGGAGCGCGGCCAGCAGCAGGTCCGTGACGGCCGGCAGGATCTGCTCGATGTCCGCGCCGGAGGCCGTGCGCTCGGCGCCCGCGCGCACGATGCCGCTCAGCAGGTGCGTGGTCAGCGCGACGTCGCCGACAGGGCGGAAGGTGCCCTCGTCGACGCCGTCGCGCAGGACCTGCTCCACGGCGGCGGCGACCTGGGCGAAGGGGCCCTCCGGGTGCTCCAGCACGTCCTGCGGCATCGCCGTGGCGGGCGAGTGCAGCATGAGGCGCACCGCCGGGGTGTCGAAGGAGCGCATCAGCGTGTCCACGATCTGCGCCAGGCGCCGCGGGGCCGGTTCGGGCCCCGCGGCGATCTCGTCGATCCGGGCCAGGATGTCGCGGCTGGCGTGCTGCGCGATCTTGGCGGCCAGCGCCGCCTTGTCCTTGGCGTAGTTGTAGATCGTGTTGCGGGCGATGCCCGCGCCGGCGGCCACGTGCCCCAGGTTGAAGCCGTCGTAGCCGCGCTCGGCGAGCAGCGTGCCCATCGCCTCCGTCAGGTCGGACCAGACCTGCTCGTGGTGGGCCTGGAACGTGCCGCCCTTGATCCGTGCCATGGGCCCAGTATCACCTGCCCGCGCCGGCGGCGGCCGGGACCTTCGTGTCGCCCGCGGCCTTGCGGTTCGTCAGCCGCCCGACGGCGCCGAGCCCCACCAGGACCGCGGAGCGCACCCGCTCGGCCACCGGGCCCGACGGGACGAAGAGCTGCTGCATGAGCCGGGCACGGCGCTGGTGGCCGGTGATGGCCGGGCGCAGGCCCGTCTCCCAGGCGGCCAGCGCCGCGTGCAGGTCCTCGGGGTGCTCCCGCAGGGCCTGGCCCAGGTCGGCGCCGCCGCGCATCGCCATGCTGGAGCCCATGCCGGAGTAGAGGTTCAGGCACCAGGCGGCGTCCCCGACCAGGACGACGCGGCCCGAGCGCCAAGAGGGCATCTTCACCTGGTTGACCGAGTCGAACAGGAAGTGCGGGGCCTTCTCGAGCTGGTCCAGGACGTGCGTCACGGACGGGTGGTCCATGCCCGCGTAGACCTCACGCAGAGTCTCGGCCGGCGGGCGCGTGAACTGGGCGTCCACGTCCTGGGTGCGGTACGTCAGCAACGCGGTGGGGGTGCGGTCGGCGAACCCGAAGACCCAGGCCGCCCGGCGGGAGCGCGCGTCGATGCTGCCGTCCTCGGGCCCGAGCCCGGGGACCTGCTCGTCCAGCTCGAAGGCGCAGATGATGGCTTCCCACTGGTCCAGGTAGTCCGCGTCCGGGCCGAAGGCCAGCTTGCGCACGCCCGAGCGGACGCCGTCGGCGCCCACGACGAGGTCGAACTCCTCCACGGACTCGGCGCCGCTCGGCTCCTGCACGAGGCGCACCCGCGCCGTGTCCGGCGTCTGCTCGATCCCGACCGGGCGGGTGCCGAAGCGGACCTCCGCACCGCCGAGGTCCTCGAGGGTGCGCCACAGTGCGTCCTCGATGTCCCCGCGCACCACCGCGTACGGGCCGCCCGGGCGGTCCAGGAAACCGGCGCCGGGCCGGGCCTGCCCGGACCGGCGCACGGTCCAGTCCTTGCCGTCGACGGGGTTGCGCACGTGCAGGTTGTCCGTCGCGCCCAGGTCCGCGAGGGCCTGCTTGCCGTCCGGGAAGATCCCGACGAAGTACCCGCCCGTGCGCCGCTCGGGGGAGCGCTCGACGACGACGGGCTCCCAGCCCGCCCGGCGCAGCCCGATCGCGGTCGCGATGCCGGCGATCCCGAGGCCCACCACGAGAGCGCGCTTGTCCTGCTGTGTCATCGGAGCTCCTCCCAAGTTGCGACAACCTGTCGCAAGGAGAAGTTACGACAACCTGTCGCAATTAAGGAAGAGGGCGCGGCTGTGACCCAGGACACCGAGTGCTGCGCGAGCGGGGATGGCCGAGCCGCACGTGTCAGACGTACAGGTCACCCGGGTGACCTGTACGTCTGACACGTCGGGGAGTTCGGTCGAGCGGGGCCGTCCGGGTCGCCGAAGCGACCTCAGCCGTGGATCGGGCCGTCCGTCTCGTGCAGGGGACGGGCCGTGGCGCCGGAGCGGGCCGCGATCAGCTCGGCGACGATCGACACGGCGGTCTCGTCCGGCGTGCGCGCGCCCAGGTCCAGCCCGATCGGGCTGTGCAGCCGGTTCAGTGCGGGGAGCGGCACGCCGTCCTCGACCAGCCGGGCCGTCCGCTCGGCGTGCGCGCGGCGGGAGCCCATGGCGCCCACGTACGTGCCGGCGGGCAGGTCGGTCAGCGCGGTGTGCAGCAGGGGCACGTCGAACTTGGCGTCATGGGTCAGCACGCAGACGGCGTCGCGCGCGGAGACGCGGCCCGCCTCGATCTCGGCGGCCAGGTACCGGTGCGGCCACTCGACGACCACCTCGTGGGCCTCGGGGAAGCGGGCCGGCGTGGCGAACACCGGGCGGGCGTCGCACACCGTGACGCGGTACCCGAGCAGGCGGCCGGCGCGCGCCAGCGCCGCCGCGAAGTCGATCGCGCCGAACACCAGGAGCCGCGGGGGCGGGGCGAAGACCTGCAGGAACACCCGCGTCCCCGTGCCGGTGCGCTCGCCGTGCGGCCCGTACTCGCGCAGGGCTGAGGTGCCGGCGGCGAGCTGCCCGACGGCGTCCGCGGTCACCGCCGCGTCCAGGCCCGCGTCCCCGAGGGTCTCCTCGGGGACGCCTGCGTCCGCCCCGGGGACGTCCGCCCCGGAGACGAGGAGGTGCCGGCCGAGCGCTCCGCCGGCACCACGGGGATCACCGGCACCGCCACCAATACCGCCACCGCCGCCGTCCGCCCCGACGACCGTGGCGAGGCAGACGCCCGACGCCGCCGCGCCGCCGTCGGGCGACGACGTGCCCAGCACCCGCCGAGCGAAGGACCCGAAGCCCGGCCAGGCCGACCGCGACACGGGCGCGACGAAGATCTCGATGGTCCCGCCGCAGGTCAGGCCCACGTCGAAGGCGTCGTCGTCGGTGACGCCGTAGCTGACGAGCACGGGACGGCCCGTCTCGGCGACCTCGAGGCAGAGGTCGTACACCGCGCCCTCGACGCACCCGCCGGACACCGAGCCGATGACCTCGCCGCCCGGCCCCACGGCCAGCGCCGCACCCGGCTCGCGCGGCGCGGACCGGAACGTGCGCACCACCGTCGCGACGGCCGCGCGCTCGTCGGCGCGCCACCAGTCGAGCAGCTGCGGCAGCAGGTCCCGCACCCCGGCTCCTTCCTCCGCGCGAACCCCGTCTCCTGCCAGGTTCTCACTTCCGTGTCACGGGCCGAGGTCGCCCAGGTAACCGGTACGTCTGTCACGCCGTGGGGTTCGGGGTCATGATGGAAGGGACCGCAACGACGCGAGGAGGACCCCATGAAAGCAGCAGTGGGCGACCGGATCGTCACGGCTTCCGGCGTGGTCGGCGGCGCTGTGCGGGACGGCGTGGTGACCGAGTGTCCTCACGGCGACGGGTCGCCGCCGTACCGGGTGCGCTGGTCCGACACGGGCGAGGAGACGCTCGTCTACCCCGGCGGCGACACGTACGTGGACGCCCAGGTCGAGGCGACGTCCGGCGCGTGGGCCGAGGCCCGCCGCGGCCGCGCGCTCACCTGGGACGTGCGGATCACCGTGGTCGAGGCGGCGGGCAGCACGACGGCGGAGGCGACGGTGATGAACGGTCCGCCGGACGCCCTGCGCGGCGTCGGGCACGCCAGGAAGTCACCCGACGACGACGAGGTCCCGCTGATCGGCGACGAGATCGCCGCCGGCCGGGCGCTGCGGCGCCTCGCCGACCGGCTGCTCGCCGTGGCCGAGGCCGACGTCTCCGCCGCGGTCGGGCACAAGGCGCACCTGCACCGGTGACCCGGCCCGGCACTACGCCAGGATCCCCGACGCGTCCAGCGCCGCACGCACCTCGGGGTCGAGCCACGGCTCGACGCCCGCCCAGGTGGTGCGCCACGAGATGCCCGTGATCCGGGTGCCGTCAGGGAACGTCTCGATGTAGTCGGCCTGCAGCACCCCGTGCTCGTCGCACCAGAACGCGTTCGCGGGGCTGCCGTCCAGGAGCTGGTCGATGCGCATCGCGGAGACCGAGATGCCGTCCGGCAGCACCAGCGGCTGCGTGTCGGTGCGCACCAGCAGGGCGTGCTGCGTGCGCGTGGGATCGGTGTCGTCGAGCTGCGTGTACTCGACCCAGGACCCCACCGTCGCGAGCTTCAGCACCAGCAGGTACCGGGCGAACGACGGCACGCCGTCGCCCACGCCCGGCGGCAGGTCCGCGCGCTCGAACGAGACGTCCACGCCGCCCGGCTCGCGCTGGTGCGACCAGCGCACCCAGGCCCGCACGTCGCCGTCGTACTCCACGCGCTGCCGGGCGCGCAGCACCACGTCGGGCTGCGGGCGCATCGCGAGCACCGAGTCGAGCACCAGCAGGCCGTCGTCGGTCTCGGACTCCCGGCGCACCAGGGCGCCGTCGGGCGTGGTCCCGTTGTTGCTCAGCGCCTGGATGTGCATGCTCGATTCTTTCGTGCGGCCCGGTCCGCTCGCCAGGGCAAGCCGCCCGCAGCACGACGCTGCGGGTAGGTTGCGGGCATGAGCGAGCGCGTGGACGTGGAACAGCACCGGGCCGACGTCGCGGAGCTGCTCGCGGCGCTCGCCGACCGGCCCGCCGAGCAGGTGCCCCTCGACCAGGGGGTGCTCGGCCGCGTGCTCGCGCGCGACGTGACCGCCCCCGGGCCGCTGCCCCGGTTCCGGAACTCCCAGATGGACGGCTTCGCGGTGCGTGCCGCCGACGTCGCCGCGGCCGGCCCGGGCGCGCCCGTCTCCCTGCCCGTCGCGGGCGACGTCGCCGCCGCGCCGGGCGAGCCCGCGCCGCTCGCGCCGGGCACCGCGGTGCGGATCATGACCGGCGCCCCGGTTCCCGAGGGCGCGGACGCCGTGGTGCCGGTCGAGGACACCGACCACGTGACCTTCAACGGCGCCGCGGCGGCCCTGGCGAACACGGTCGTCGTGGCGCGCGCCCGCGCGGCCGGCGAGTTCGTCCGGGAGCCCGGGTCCGACGTCGCCGCCGACGCCGTCGTGCTGCCCGCCGGCACCGTGCTCGCGCCGCACCACGTCGCGGCGGCCGCCGCCTGCGGGGTCGCCCACCTCGCGCTCCTCGCCCAGGTCTCGGTAGCCGTCGTGTCCACGGGCAGCGAGCTCGTGGGGCCGGGCGGCGAGCCCGGACCCGGCCAGATCTGGGACGCCAACGGCCCGGCGCTCGCGGCCGCCGTCCAGGCGGCGGGTGGGCGCGTGAGCGAGCGGCTCACCCTGGCCGACGACCCGGCGGCGGTGCGCGCCGGGCTGGAGCGCGCCGCGGCGGGCTGCGACCTGGTGCTCACCACCGGGGGCGTGAGCCAGGGCGCCTACGAGGTGGTCAAGGACGCCCTGCCCGAGGTGGTCTTCCGCTCCGTGGCGATGCAGCCCGGCGGGCCGCAGGGGTTCGGCCGGATCGGCGGCACGCCCGTGCTCACCTTCCCGGGCAACCCCGTCAGCGCGCAGGTCTCGTTCGTGGTCTTCCTCCGGGACGTGCTGCGGCGGGCCGCCGGGCTCCCGCCGGTGGAGCGCCTGCCCGCGGTGCTCGACGGCGCCGTCCGCTCCCCGGCGGGGAAGCGGCAGCTCCTGCGGGGCCGCTGGGTGCGCCCGTCGGCGGGCGCGGCCGGGGCCGGGGAGCGGGTCGCCGTCGTCGGCGGGCCCGGCTCGCACCTCGTGGCGTCCATGGCCGCCGCGGACGTGCTGATCGACGTGCCCGCCGCCGCGACTACGCTCGAACCGGGTGCCGAGGTGGCCGTGTGGCCGCTGTGACGCCGCACCCGGGCGAGAGGGAACGGTCAAGCATGGACGAGGTCGTGCGCGTGACGCAGGAGGTGCTCGACGACGCCGTCGGGCGGGCCGTCGAGGCGGCGGTGGCCGCGCCGGAGTGCGGCGCCGTGGTCACCTTCCGCGGCGTGGTCCGGGACGACGACGGCGGCCGCGCCGTCACGAGCCTCGACTACGAGGCGCACCCCGACGCCACCGCCGTGCTACAAAAAGTGTGCCAGGCAATGAGCGCCGAGACGGGCCTCCGCGTCGCGGCGACGCACCGCTACGGGCACCTCGAGGTGGGGGACGTCGCGCTCGTCGCGGCGGCGTCGGCCGGGCACCGCAAGGAGGCCTTCGAGGCGTGCTCCCTGCTGGTGGAGCGCATCAAGGCGGAGGTGCCGATCTGGAAGAAGCAGCAGTTCACGGACGGCGAGTCCGAGTGGGTCGGTCTGTGACGATCCGCCGCACGCGGGTGACCGCGCGGCCCACCCGGCGGGGGATGAGCAGCTCGGGCAGCCGGGCGACGCGGCCCTGCAGCGTCCGGCCCGGCAGCGTGAGGCTCGGCCGCGACAGGCCGGTCCGCGACAGGCTGGGCAGCGACGGCAGGCTCGGGAGCGACGGCAGGCTGGGCAGCGACGGCAGGGTCAGGTGGGGCATCGACAGGTTCGGCATGCTGAGCCCGGTCAGTCCCAGGCTCGGCAGGCGCTGGATCCCGCGCACCCAGATGCGCTCCCGCACCGGCGGCGGCGGCACGTCGAGCCGGTCGTAGAACGCCTCGGCGCACGCGCGCCACGAGAACAGCTCGGCGTACCGGCGGGTCTCCTCGCGGGAGCAGCCGAGCGCGGCCAGGCACGCCGCCCGCAGGTCGTCGTCGACGGCGCCCGCGCCGGAGCCGGGGATCAGGTCGCGCGGACCTGGCGCGTCGAACCCGGCCACGGGCGTGCCCGAGGCCATCGCCTCCAGGATGACCAGCCCGAAGGTGTCGGTGCGGCTCGGGAAGACGAGCACGTCGGCGTCGGCGAAGTGCTGCGCCAGGTCGTCGCCGGAGCGGCGGCCCAGGAAGTGCGCCGCCGGGTACGCGGCCTCCAGGTCGGCGCGGGCCGGGCCGTCGCCCACCACGACCTTCGAGCCGGGCAGGTCCAGGTCGAGGAACGCCTCGACGTTCTTCTCCACCGCGAGCCGCCCCACGTACAGGAAGACGGGCCCGGGCAGGTCGCGGTAGACGCCGTTGCCCGTGGCGCCGGACCCGGACGCGGCGGCCCGGCGGCGCGGGTGGAACTGCTCGGTGTCCACGCCGAGGCTCCACGGCGTCACGTTCCGGATGCGCCACTGGGTGAGCTGCTCGCGCATGGTCGGCGTCGCCACCAGCACCGCCCCGGACTTGTCGTGGAACTTGCGCACGTAGCGGTACCCCGCCCACAGCGGGATCCACGACCAGCGCGCGCTCACGTACTCGGGGAACTGCGTGTGGTAGCTGGAGGTGAACGGGAAGCCGAAGTGGTCGCAGACGGCGCGCGCGTACCAGCCGAGCGGACCCTCGGTGGCGATGTGCACGGCGTCGGGCGCGAACTCCAGGAACCGCCGCTCCACGTCGTCGCGCGCCATGATGGGCACGCGGATCTCGGAGTAGGTGATCAGCGGGATGGTGCGGTAGCCGTCCCAGGGCGTGACCACCTCCACCGCGCAGCCCATCCGGCGCAGCTCGGCCACGGTGCGCGAGAGCGCCGTGGCGACACCGTTCACCTGCGGTTCCCAGGCGTCGGTGACGATCATGATGCGGTGCGGCCGATCGGTCGCTGTAATCACGGCGCGATTCAACCACGTTCCCGGGGCCGCTCCGACCGCCCCGGTGGTACGTGCGGCGGCCGGCCGCACGGGACGAGGCCCGCCACGGTGCGCGGGGGCGTCGTGGCGGGCCTCGTCCTGTTCGGGCACGTCAGTCCTGGGGGGCCAGGTAGGGCTCGACGTTCTCGGTGTAGGCCGTCTCGATACGCGGCGTGATCCCCTCGAACGCCGTGGCCGGGTCGGCGCCCTCGATGACGATCTGCTCCAGGGCGTCGTTCAGCAGCGCGTCGGCGCCGGGCACGAAGACGCGGACGTCGTCCTGCACGCGGGCCTTGTCGGCGAGCTGGTCCACCGCGGTGCGGAACTGCGGCGTCTCCTCGTAGGTCGCCTTCATCGTGTCGCTCTCCACCGCGGAGGTGCGCACGGGCATGTAGCCCGTGGACTGCGAGAAGGTGGCGGTGTTCTCGGTGTCGGTGAGGAACTCCAGGAACATCGCGGCCGCGAGCTGCTCCTCCGGCGTCTTGGACGACGGGATCGCCAGACCGGTACCACCGGTCGGCGTGCCGCCGCCCTGCGGGCCGTCGGGCAGGTAGGCCGTGCCGACCTCGAACTTCGCGGCGTCGAGCGCGCCCTTCAGGGAGCCGGTCGAGCCGATCGTGGAGGCGATCAGGCCCGAGGAGAAGTCGGCCATGGCGTCGTCGGCCGACAGGGTGGCCACGCCGGACTCGTGGAACAGGTCGTGCACGAACTGGCCGCCGGCGATCGCCTCAGGGGTGTCGAGCGTCAGGTCGAAGCCGTCGGAGTAGGCGCCGCCCTGGCCCCAGATCATGTTCTCGAACCACCAGGCGCCCCACGACGGGCCGGTCGACAGGCCGAACGTCGAGCCCTTCTCGGGCACCTCGTCCTTCAGGGAGGCGTCCCACTCCTCGAGCTCGGCCCAGGTCTCCGGGCCGCGGTCGGGCAGGCCGGCGGCCTCCCACAGGTCCTTGTTGTAGTAGAACAGCGGCGTCGAGCGCGCGTACGGCACGGCCCAGTGCTGGTCGTCGTACTCGTAGTCGGAGTACAGCGCGGGCTGGAAGTCCGCGGCGTCGGCGTCCAGGAACTCCATGACGTCGTCGACCGGCATGATCTGGTCGTTCAGGTGGTAGCGGAACCACCAGACGTCCGAGGCGATGACCAGGTCGGGCAGCTCGTCCGTCTGCGAGGCGGCCTGGAAGCGCTGCGCGACCTCGTCGTAGTCGGCGCCCGCGGTCACCAGCTTCACGCTGATGCCGGTCTCGTCCTTGAACTCGTCGATGAACTGCTGCTCGACCTCCTGCGACGCACCCGGGTGGTTGCTCCACCAGGTGATCTCCTTCGCGGGCTCGACCTGCGACCAGTCGACGGCCTCGGCGGAAGGCTCGTCGGAGCCGCCGGCCGCCCCGACGCTCGGGCCGGCGCACCCGGCTGCGGTCAGGGCGGTCAGCGCGGCGAGCGCGGTGACGACGACGGTGCGCGGCCGCGCGGTGGCACGGCGGGCAGGGCGGTGGGACACGGGTGCTCCTTGGTTGTTTCTGGGGAGTGCTGGGGGAGTGCGGGCGCTGGTCAGCCGGTGACGGCGCCCGCGGTGAGGCCGGCGACGAGCCGGCGCTGCAGGACGAGGAAGACCAGCAGGATGGGGAGGGTCACGACGACGGTGGCGGCGAGCAGCACGCCCCAGTTCGTCATGCCGTCGGTGTTCTGCAGCAGGGTGAGGCCCACGGGGAGCGTCATCTTGGACGGGTCGTCGACCACGAGGAACGGCCACAGGTAGTCGTTCCACTCGGTCACGACCGAGACCAGCGCGACGGCGGCCAGCGTGGGCGTGCTCATCGGCACCACGAACCGCCACAGCTTGCGCCAGTGGCCCGCGCCGTCGAGCTCGGCCGCCTCCAGGACGGACCGGGGCAGCGTCAGGAAGTGCTGGCGGAACAGGAAGGTGCCGAACGCGCTGGCGAGCCCGGGCACGAGGATGCCCTGGTAGGTGTTCAGCCAGCCCAGGCTCGCCACGAGCGTGTAGTTGGGGATGATCGTGATCTGCGGCGGGATCATCAGCGTGGCGATCACCAGCCCGAACACGACCTTGCGGAACGGGAAGTCGAGGAAGACCAGCGCGTACGCGCAGCACAGGCCGAGCGCGACCTTGAGCCCCGCGCCGACGACGGTCAGGCCGATGCTGTTGACCAGCAGCCGGCCGAGCGGGATGGCGCCAGCGGCCTGCGCGTAGTTGTCCAGGTCCGGCTGCGCCGGGAGCCACTGGAGCGGAACCTGGTAGAGCTCGTCCGGGGCCTTGAGGCTCGCGAGCGCCATCCACAGCAGCGGGGCGCCCAGCACGAGGGTCGCGAAGATCATGGTGACGTAGCCGCCCAGCTGGGGCGAGCGCCGTCGGCGGGCGGGCGTGGTGGGGCCGGCCGGGCCGGTGGGGCGCGGGAGCGTGGTGGCGGTCATGCGTAGTGCACCTTCTGCTGGACGAACCGCAGCTGCACGGCGGTGACGGCCAGCAGCACGAGGAACAGGATCGTGGCGACGGCGGACGCGTAGCCCGCCCGGCCGTTGACGAAGCTCTCCACGTAGATCGAGTACATGAGCGTGGTGGTGGACCCGAGCGGGCCGCCCTGCGTCATCGCCTTGATGGTGTCGAACGACTGCAGGGAGCTGAGCAGCATGGTCACGAGCAGGAAGAACGTGGTGGGCGTGAGCAGGGGCAGCACCACGGAGCGCAGCGTGCGGGCGGCGGAGGCGCCGTCGATGGCCGCGGCGTCCTTGAGGTCCTGCGGCACGGCCTGCAGGCCCGCCAGGTAGATGAGGGCGACGTACCCGAGGTTCTTCCACAGGTAGACGACGATCACCATGACCAGCGGCCAGGGGCGGCCGGTGTACCACTGGGGCGAGGCGATGCCCACCCAGCCGAGCAGCTCCTGGATCAGGCCGTAGCGCGGGTCGAACATGAACAGCCAGAGGATGCCGACGGCGAACCCGCCCAGCACGTACGGCGCGAACGCGACGGTGCGGGCGATGCCGCGGCCCCGCAGCCTGCGGTTCAGCAGCAGGGCGAGGCCGAGGCCCAGCACCATGGCGCCGCCCACGGTCGCGACGGTGAAGACGAGCGTGGTGAGCACGATGCGCCCGGTGGTCGGCGCGGTGAACCACTCGACGTAGTTGCCGAGCCCGACGAACCGCGCCGTGGGGGAGCCGAGGTTCCACTGCAGGGTGGAGAGGTAGAGGCTCTCGACCAGCGGCCGGTACACGAAGACCAGCAGGAGGGCGATGTTGGGGCCGGCCAGCAGGAGCGCCCAGAGCAGGGCGGTGCGGCGGCGGCCGGCCGCGAGGCGGCTGCGGCCCAGGCGCTGGGGTTCGGTGCGCTCGGGGCCCGCGGAACCGGCCGGCGGGGCGCCGGGGTCCTCGGGCGCCCGTGGCGTCGCGATGGTGGTCACGTGCCGGGAGCCTAGGAACCCGTCTGGGCGTTATGCGGCTTTTTGTCGCTCGCGGGGGTGAGGCTTCCGGCAACGTACACGCGGGCGTCCCCGGGACGTCACCTGGGACGACCCCAGGTCACGTGGAAGTCATGTCAGCCGCCGATGGCGCCCATGCTGCGCTCGGTCTCCGCGAACGCGTCGGCCGCGAGCTCGACGGCGTCGCTCCCGTGGGCGCGGGGCTTGGCCCACATGGCGGCCCGCCACGCGTCGCCGACCTCGTCGTCGGTGGCGCCGGCGCGCAGCAGGGACTTGAGGTCGGTCTCCTCGTTGCCGAACAGGCACGAGCGCACGGTGCCCTCGGCAGTCAGCCGGGTGCGGTCGCAGGCCCCGCAGAACGAGCGGGTCACCGAGGCGATGATCCCGACGGTCGCCGGGCCCTCGTCCACGAGCCACTCCTCGGCCGGGGCCGAGGGGTCCTCGCGGCCGGCGGGGGTGAGCGTGAACCGCTCCTGCAGCACCGCCAGCAGGTCGGCGGCGCTGACCACGTCCTCGCGCGTCCAGCGGCCGTCGGCGTCGAGCGGCATCTCCTCGATGAACCGCAGGTTGCAGCCGTGCTCCACGGACCAGGCGAGCAGGTCGGCGGCGCCCGCCAGGGTCTCGGGCAGCAGCACCGCGTTGATCTTGACGGGCGCCAGCCCGGCGGCCAGCGCCGCGCGGATCCCCGTGAGGACGTCGTCCAGCCGGTCCCGGCGGGTCAGGGTCGCGAACGCCTGGCGATCCACCGTGTCCAGCGAGACGTTGACGCGGTCCAGCCCGGCCGCGACCAGCGCGCCCACGCGCTTGTCCAGGCCGAGGGCGTTGGACGTCATGGCGATGCGGACGTGCTCGTCGGAGCCCAGGGCACGCATCGCGTCGTCGGCGGCGGTCCGGGAGGCGCCGACGATCTGCTCCAGGTCCCGCCGCATGAGCGGCTCGCCGCCGGTGAACCGGATGTCGCGGATGCCGAGGTCGTGCACGCCGATGCGGACGAGGCGGCCGATCTCGTCCGGCGTCATGAGCTCGTCCTTCGGCACGAGCGGCAGGCCCTCGGCGGGCATGCAGTAGGTGCAGCGCAGGGAGCACGCCGTGGTGATCGACACGCGCAGGTCGTGCGCCACGCGCCCGTAGCGGTCGACCAGCAGCGGCGTCTCGGGCCGCGGTCGCCCCGCCGGGGTGGCCGCGCGCCGGGGCACGCCTCGCACCGACGGGATGCCGAGAGTCACAGCGCTCATCTCCCGAGCGTAGTCCGGCTCAGGCGTAGCTGGCCTTGACGACCAGCACCGGGGCGGGGGAGTCCAGCAGCACCTGCTGCGTCGTCGACCCCACCAGGAACGTGCCCACCGTCGAGTGCTTGCGCGAGCCGATCACGACGAGCTCCGCGGACACGGCCTCGGCCTGGTCGACGATCGCGTCGGCGACGTCGGCCTGCTCGGCGCGGAACGCGACCGGCGCCACGGAGACCGTGCCGGGCACGGTGTCGAGCAGGTGCGCCAGCGAGGCGGGGACCTTGCTGTCCGCCTGCGGCGTCAGCACGAGCACGGCCAGCTCCTGGCGGCGCCGTACCGCCTCGGCGACGGCGGCACGCATAGCGGCCTCACCCTGGGGTGACTCGTTGTACGCCACGAGGACGGTCATCGGTCCTAGCACCTCCGGACAGGTTCGCCGGGTAGTCACCCTGCGGTGAAACTCTCTCACATGTCCGGTTCACCGGCAGGCGCCGGACAGCACGTGGGACGGCCGTGGGACGTCCTGGGCACCGAACACGATGCCTTTTCGTTTGCCGGGACGTACCGGACTTGTAGGGTCCGAGTGCTTGGGGCTCCCGGGCACCTGCCCGGGTGGAGAGAAGAGGAAGACGTCATGGGTCTGCTGGACAAGATCAAGGGCGAGCTCGTCGACATCGTCGAGTGGCTCGACGACACGCGGGACACCATCGTGTGGCGGTTCCCCCGCTACGAGAACGAGATCAAGATGGGGGCCCGGCTCGTCGTCCGCGAGTCGCAGACCGCGGTCTTCGTCAACGAGGGCACCATCGCCGACGTGTTCGAGCCCGGCACCTACACCCTGGAGACCCAGAACCTCCCGGTGCTGTCCACCCTGAAGGGCTGGAAGCACGGCTTCCACTCGCCGTTCAAGGCCGAGGTGTACTTCGTCAGCACCCGCCAGTTCACGGACCTCAAGTGGGGCACCAAGAACCCCGTCATGATGCGGGACCCGGAGCTCGGCATGGTGCGCGTGCGGGCCTTCGGCGCGTTCTCCGCCAAGGTCTCCGACCCGCAGCTGCTGCTGCGCGAGCTGGTCGGCACCGACCCGCAGTTCCGCACCGACGAGGTGCACGAGTACCTGCGCCAGAACGTGGTGAGCCACTTCGCGAGCGTGCTCTCGTCGTCCGGCATCCCCGTCATCGAGGTCGCCGCGCACCACGGCGACCTCGGCGACCAGCTCGCCGCCCGGCTCACCGAGGAGCTGTCGACCGACCTCGGCATCGCCGTGCCGAAGTTCGTCATCGAGAACATCTCGCTGCCGCCCGAGGTCGAGGAGGCGCTCGACAAGCGCACCTCCATGGGCATCGTCTCGTCCGGCACCGTGGGCAGCATGGCCGCCTTCCAGCAGTTCCAGGCCGGTGCCGCCATGGAGGCCGCGGCCGACGGCGGAGGCGGCGCGGGCGCCGTCATCGGCATGGGGCTGGGCCAGGCGGTGGGCAACGCGATCGTGCCGCCCACCCAGCCCGCCGCGCCGTCCGCCCCGGCCCCCGCGGCTGCCCCGGCGGGCCCGCCGCCCCTCCCGGGCGGCTGGTTCCTCGGCAACGGCGGCGCCCAGACCGGCCCGTTCGACGACGCCGCGCTGGCCGCCCAGGCCGCCGCCGGCACCCTCACGCCGAGCACGCTGATCTGGCGCGCTGGCATGGCCGGCTGGGAGCCGGCGTCGTCCGTGCCCGACGTGGCCAAGCACCTCGGCGCGACGCCGCCCCCGCTGCCGCAGGCCTGAGGATGGTCGAGCTCACCGACGGCGGCCCCGCCGCCCACCACGCCTACCCGTGCGAGCAGTGCGGGGCCAACGTCGAGTTCGCCGCGGGCACCGGCACGCTGACCTGCCCTTACTGCGGGCACACGCAGCAGGTCACCGCCGTCGTCCGCGAGGTGCGCGAGCACGACTTCGCGGCGCTCGCGTCCCGGACGCGCACCGTCGCGCCCGCCACGCAGGACTACCGGTGCGGCACCTGCGGCGCCGTGACCACCAGCGACCACCTCTCCCAGAAGTGCGGGTTCTGCGGGTCGCCCATGGTCGCCGAGGTCGAGGGCCTCGGCCTGGTCGAGCCCGAGGCGGTGCTGCCCTTCGAGGTGGACCGCGACGCCATGCAGGGCGCCCTGCGGACCTGGGTGCGCTCGCGCTGGTTCGCGCCGTCGGCCCTGAAGAAGGTGGTCTCCGCCGAGCAGGCGCACGGCGTCTACCTGCCGCACTGGACGTTCGACGCGCGGACCCGGTCCGACTACGTCGGGCAGCGTGGCGAGCACTACTGGGTCACCGAGACCTACACGACCACCGACTCCGAGGGTCGCAGCCAGACCCAGACCCGGCAGGTGCAGAAGACGCGCTGGTACCCGGCGTCGGGCACGGTGGGGCGGGACTTCGACGACGTGCTGGTGGCCGGGACCGGGCGGGTCATGCCGGAGCACCTCGCGAAGCTCAGCCCGTGGCCGCTGCAGCAGGCCCGCGCCTACCAGCCCGACTACCTGGCCGGCTACGAGACCCTGCGGTACGACGTCGAGCCCGAGACCGGGCTGGAGGTCGCCAAGGGCGAGATGGCGCCGGTCATCGAGAACGACTGCGAGCGGGACATCGGCGGCGACGTGCAGCGCGTGCACCAGGTGCACACCAGCTACGCCGCGGTGACCTACAAGCTCCTGCTGCTGCCCGTGTGGATCGCCACCTACCTGTACGGCGGCAAGCCGTTCCAGGTGCTGGTCAACGCCCGCACCGCCGAGGTGGTGGGCCAGCGGCCGTGGTCGGCGTGGAAGATCACGCTCGCCGTGCTCGCGGGCCTGCTCGTGGCGGCGGCGATCGTCTGGGCGGTCGTCGCGAACGGGGACGGCGGCACGGCCGGGGCGCTCGCGGCCGCCGCGCACGTCGCCGGGTTCGCGGACGCCGGGGCGCTCGCGGACGCCGGGGGGCTCGCGGAGGGCGCTGCGGGGTGGGGCGAGCCGGTGGTCCGTGAGAGCGTGGGAGTTCCGGCGTAGCCCGCAGGAACCGCAGCCCCGCCCTGTCCGTTGGGTGACCGGTAGAAGACGACCGCGAGGAGACCAACCGATGCTGTGCCCCATCGACCAGACGACGCTCGTGATGTCCGAGCGCAAGGGGATCGAGATCGACTACTGCCCCACGTGCCGTGGCGTGTGGCTCGATCGTGGCGAGCTCGACAAGGTCATCGACCGGTCGGTCGAGGCCGAGATCGCCGCGGAGAACCGGCCGTCGGCCCCCGTGGCCCCGCCCGCTCCCGTCGCCCCCTCGGCGCCGAACCCGGTGCACGCCGGCCCGGCCTACGGCTCGCCGCAGCCGGCCTACGACCCGCGCTACGACGACCGGCGTCGTGACGACGACCGCCGCTACGACCGCGACCGCCGCTACGACGACGACCGCCGTCGTGACGACGACCGCCGCTACGACTCGTACGGCGACCGCCGCTACGACTCGCGCTACAAGAAGAAGCGCAAGGAGTCGATCCTGGGTGAGCTCTTCGACTTCTGACCCACCCGCGCCGCGCTGACGACATCGGTCGGTTGCTGCGAGACCGGTCCATCAACCGACCGACCTCACAGCAACCGACCGATCTCATTCCCGGCCCGAGTTAGATGAGCGCACCCGCACCCTGGCACCTGGCACGCGCTGCCCGACACCTGGCACCTGGCACGCGCTGCCGAGCGGTCGAGCGGTCGAACGTAGGTGTCGTCGGCTCATGACCGCTCATGCGCCGACGGACCCTACGTTCGACGGCGCCCGGCCGCGCCGACGACGCGCGGCACCTGGCACCCGGCACCCGGCACTCCCCACGCGCTGCCGAGTGGTCGAACGTAGGTGTCGTCGGCTCATGACCGCTCATGCGACGACAGGCCCTACGTTCGACGGCGCCCAGCCGGGCCGACGACGCGCGGCACCCGGCACCTGGCACTCGGCACGCGCTGCCGAGTGGTCGAGTGGTCGAGTGGTCGAACGTAGGCGTCGTCGGTCCATGGCCGCTCATGCGCCGACGGACCCTACGTTCACCGCCCCCGGCCCCACAGAAGCCCGCGACGTCAGGAGGGTGTTAGCGGGCGGTCAGGCGGCGTCAGCGTTCCGTCAAGGACTGGTTCCACCGGTCGCGCGCAGGCGTAGACCAGTGGCATGACCGATCTGGCCTTCATCCTCCTGACCGTGGCGTTCTTCGCCGCGGTGGCTCTGGTGGCGCGCCGCGCCGCCGCGAGCGACGACTCCGCGCGCCCCTCGGGGAGGCGGAAGTGAACCCCTTCGACGCCGTGGGCCTGGTGCTCACCCTCGCGGGCCTCGTCTACCTCTTCGTGGCGCTGATCCGCGCCGACCGGACGCGGTGATCGCCGCCATGAGCTCCGCAGTCCTCGTCGCGGTGGCACAGGTGGCCGTCCTGGTCGCCGTCCTCGCCGCCGTCCACGCCCCCCTGGGCGCCTACATGGCGCACGTCTACTCCAGCCCGAAGCACCTGCGCGCCGAGCGCCTCTGGTACCGCGTCGTCCGCGTGGACCCGGACGCCGAGCAGCGCTGGACCACCTACCTGATGTCCCTGCTCGGGTTCTCGCTCGTCTCCGTGCTGTTCCTGTACGGCATGCTGCGCCTCCAGGCGTACCTGCCGTGGAGCCTGGGCTTCACCGGGTTCGACCCGGCCGGTGCCTGGAACACCGCGGTCAGCTTCGTGACCAACACCAACTGGCAGTGGTACTCGGGTGAGGCCGCCGCCGGACACCTGGTGCAGATGGCCGGCCTGGCCGTGCAGAACTTCGTCTCCGCCTCCGTCGGCATGGCGGTCGCGATCGCCCTGGTGCGTGGGTTCGCCCGCTCCGGGACGGACGCCCGCATCGGCAACTTCTGGTCCGACCTGACCCGCGGCGTGACCCGCATCCTGCTGCCCCTGTCCCTGGTGGCCGCGGTGCTGCTGATGGCCGGCGGCGTGATCCAGAACCTGGACCCGCACACCGCGATCACCACGGTCGAGGGCGCCACCCAGCAGTCGCTGGGTGGCCCGGTGGCCTCGCAGGAGGTCATCAAGGAGCTCGGCACCAACGGTGGCGGCTTCTTCAACGCGAACTCCGGCCACCCGCTGGAGAACCCGACGCCGTTCACCAACCTGGTCGAGATCTTCCTGATCCTGCTCATCCCGTTCACGCTGCCCCGCACGTTCGGCATCCTGGTCGGCGACAAGCGGCAGGGCTGGGCGATCCTCGGCGTCATGGCCGGCCTCTTCGCGGCCTCGCTCGCGCTGACCACCTGGGCCGAGATGGCGGGCCCCGGGGCCGCGCCCCAGGCGGCGGGCGCCGCCATGGAGGGCAAGGAGACCAGGTTCGGCCTCGCGGGCAGCGCGCTGTTCGCGGTGGCGACCACGGCGACGTCGACCGGCGCGGTGAACGCGTCGCACGACTCGCTCACCGCCCCCGGCGGCGGGCTGGTGCTGTTCAACATGCTGCTGGGCGAGATCGCCCCGGGCGGCGTCGGCTCCGGCCTGTACGGGATGCTCGTCCTGGCCGTGGTCGCGGTGTTCATCGCCGGGCTCATGGTGGGTCGCACGCCCGAGTACCTGGGCAAGAAGATCGGCCGCCCCGAGATGACCCTCGTCGCGCTGTACGTGCTGACCGTCCCCGCGCTGGTCCTGGTGGGCACGGCGATCGCCGTGGTCGTCGAGCCGGGCCTCGTCGGCATCCAGGAGTCGGGCCCGCACGGCCTGTCCGAGGTGCTGTACGCCTACGCCTCCGCCGCGAACAACAACGGCTCCGCGTTCGGCGGGCTCACCAGCGGCACCCCGTTCTACGAGGTGACGCAGGGCATCGCGATGCTGGCCGGCCGGTTCGTGCCGATCGCGCTGGTGCTGGCCCTCGCCGGCCGTCTCGCGAGCCAGACGGCCGTGCCCGCGACGTCGGGCACCCTGCCCACGCACCGCCCGCTGTTCGCGGGCCTGCTGGCGACGGTGGCGATCATCGTCGTGGGTCTCACCTTCATCCCCGTTCTTTCCCTCGGTCCCGTTGTGGAGTCCCTGTCATGACCATCGACACCCGGAACATCCCGGACGTCCCCACCCAAGAACCCGCGGCCGGCGGGGCCGGCCCGCAGCGGGCCAAGCGCTCCGCCGCACCGCGCGCCCTGACCTGGACGCAGCTGCGGTCCGCCTTCCCGGGCGCACTGCGCAAGCTCGACCCGCGCGTGCTGTACACCTCGCCCGTCATGTTCGTGGTCGAGGTGGGCGCCCTGGTCACCACGGTGCTCGCGATCGTCGAGCCGGGCGTGTTCGCCTGGTGGATCGCGGTCTGGCTGTGGGCCACCGTGCTCTTCGCGACGCTCGCCGAGTCCGTGGCGGAGTCGCGCGGCAAGGCGCAGGCCTCGACCCTGCGCGCCACCCAGAAGCAGACGACGGCGCGCAAGGTCGACGCCCCGCAGGACACCCTGACCTCGGGCACGCGGCTGGACCTGCTGCCCACCGTCGAGGTGCCGTCCTCGACGCTGCAGGTGGGCGACGTCGTGGTGGTCGCCGCGGGCGAGACCGTCCCGGGCGACGGCGACGTCATCGAGGGCGTCGCGTCCATCGACGAGTCGGCCAT
This sequence comes from Promicromonospora sp. NPDC057488, assembly GCF_042802395.1. NCBI lineage: Bacteria > Bacillati > Actinomycetota > Actinomycetes > Micrococcales > Promicromonosporaceae > Promicromonospora > Promicromonospora sp. NPDC057488. Next base: position 11,872 of record NZ_JBHVEG010000037.1, on the reverse strand, counting down.
CACCGGCGAGTCGGCGCCGGTCATCCGCGAGTCCGGCGGCGACCGCAGCGCCGTCACCGGCGGCACCGTGGTGCTGTCCGACCAGGTCGTCGTGCGCATCACGGCGCCCGCCGGCGCCACGTTCGTGGACCGGATGATCGCCCTGGTCGAGGGCAGCGAGCGGCAGAAGACGCCGAACGAGATCGCGCTGAACATCCTGCTCACGTCGCTGACCATCGTGTTCCTGCTGGCGGTGGCCACGCTGCAGCCGTTCGCGGTCTACTCGGGCTCGCGGCAGTCGCTGCTGGTCCTCGTGGCGCTACTGGTCTGCCTCATCCCGACGACGATCGGCGCGCTGCTGAGCGCGATCGGCATCGCGGGCATGGACCGGCTGGTGCAGCGCAACGTGCTGGCGATGTCGGGCCGCGCCGTGGAGGCGGCGGGCGACGTTGACGTGCTGCTGCTCGACAAGACGGGCACCATCACGTACGGCAACCGGCGCGCCACGCAGGTGCTGCCGGTGAGCCGGGTGACGCCGCAGGAGCTCGCGGTCGCGGCGCGGCTCGCGTCGCTGGCCGACGAGACCCCGGAGGGGCGCAGCATCGTCGACCTGGTCGACGAGAAGTACGGCGTCGGCGAGGAGCTGCCGCTGGACGCGGAGCTGGTGCCGTTCACGGCGCAGACCCGGATGTCGGGCGTGGACCTGCCGCTGACGCGGTCCAGCGAGGCCGGGGGCGCGGGCCACACCGAGATGCACCGCATCCGCAAGGGTGCCGGGAGCGCGATCCAGCGCTGGGTGCACAGCACGGGCGCGCAGGTCTCCGAGCGTGAGCTCAAGGACCTCGAGAAGCACGTGGACGCGGTCTCGAAGGCGGGCGGTACCCCGCTGGTGGTCGCGGAGCAGGTGGGCGAGGCGCCGGCGCGCGTGCTCGGCGTCGTCCGGCTCAAGGACGTGGTCAAGGAGGGCATGCGCGAGCGGTTCGACGAGCTGCGCGCCATGGGCATCCGGTCGGTGATGGTCACTGGCGACAACGCCGTGACCGCGCGGGCCATCGCCGCGGAGGCGGGCGTGGACGACGTCCTGGCGGAGGCCACCCCGGAGGACAAGCTCGCGCTCATCAAGCGCGAGCAGGAGGGCGGCAAGCTCGTCGCGATGGCCGGCGACGGCACGAACGACGCCCCGGCGCTGGCCCAGTCCGACGTCGGCGTGGCGATGAACACCGGCACGTCCGCCGCCAAGGAGGCGGGCAACATGGTGGACCTCGACTCGGACCCCACCAAGCTGATCGAGATCGTGGAGATCGGCAAGCAGCTGCTCATCACGCGCGGTGCGCTGACCACGTTCTCGGTGGCGAACGACGTCGCGAAGTACTTCGCGATCCTGCCCGCCATGTTCATGACGGTGTTCCCGCAGCTCGAGGTGCTGAACATCATGCGCCTGGCGAGCCCGGGCTCGGCGATCCTGTCGGCCGTCATCTTCAACGCGCTGATCATCCTGGCGCTGATCCCGCTGTCGCTGCGCGGCGTGCGGTACCGGCCGGCGTCGGCGTCGTCCCTGCTGACGCGCAACCTGCTCGTCTACGGCCTGGGCGGCCTGGTCGCGCCGTTCATCGGCATCAAGCTCATCGACCTCGTCGTCTCGCTGATCCCGGGCCTGTAGCCCGCGCGCATCGGATCCGGAAAGGAAATCACAATGGCAAGCACCACGGTGGCGAGCGATCTCGCGACGCTGACCCGGCACTCGCTGGCGGGGCTGCGCATGCTGCTCGTCTTCACCCTGCTCACGGGCCTGGCCTACCCCCTCGCGATGACGGCGGTGGGACAGGTGGCGTTCCCCTGGCAGGCGAACGGCTCGCTCGTCCGCTCGGACGGCTCGCACACGACCGACCGGTCGGAGGCGGTGGGCTCGGCGCTGGTCGCCCAGGGCTTCACCGGCGCCGAGTACTTCCACCCGCGGCCGTCGGCGGCGGGCGACGGGTACGACACCCTGGCCTCGGCGGCCTCGAACCTGGGCCCGCTCAACCCCGACCTCGTGGCGACGATCGAGGAGCGCAAGGCCGCCGTCGCCGAGCTGGAGGGCGTGGACCCGGCCGACGTCCCGGCCGACGCCGTGACGGCGTCCGGCTCGGGCCTGGACCCGCAGATCAGCCCCGAGTACGCCGCGATCCAGGTCGCCCGGGTGGCGCGCGAGCGCGGCCTGCCGGTGGCCGACGTCGAGGCCGCGGTCGAGGCGCACACGGCCGGGCGTGACCTGGGCGTGCTGGGCGAGCCGCGGGTCAACGTGCTGGAGCTCAACCTCGCGCTCGATGACGCACACTGAACCCATGACCACCGGACGCCGGGGCCGCCTCACCGTCTACCTGGGGGCGGCCCCTGGCGTGGGCAAGACCTACGCCATGCTGGACGAGGCGCACCGCCGCCGTGCGCGCGGCACGGACCTCGTGATCGGGCTGGTCGAGACGCACGGCCGGGCCGCGACGGTCGCCAAGATCGGCGACCTGGAGATGATCCCGCGCCGGCTGGCCGAGCACCGCGGGTCCACGCTCACCGAGCTGGACGTCGCCGCGGTGCTGGAGCGCGCGCCCGAGGTGGCGCTCGTGGACGAGCTGGCGCACACCAACGCACCCGGCTCCCAGCACGCCAAGCGCTGGCAGGACGTGCACGACCTGCTGGACGCCGGGATCGACGTGGTGACCACGGTCAACGTGCAGCACATCGCGTCCCTGACGGACGACGTCGAGGCCATCACCGGCGTGCGGCAGCGCGAGACCGTGCCGGACCAGGTGGTGCGCGAGGCGGACCAGATCCAGCTCGTGGACCTCTCACCGGAGCAGCTGAGGCGCCGGCTGGCGCACGGCAACGTGTACCGCGCCGAGCAGATCGACGCCTCCATGTCGTCGTTCTTCCGCGTGGGCAACCTGACGGCGCTGCGCGAGCTCGCGCTGCTGTGGCTGGCCGACCGGGTGGACGACGCCCTGACCCGGTACCGCGCCGACCACTCGATCGGCGGCACCTGGCCGGCCCGCGAGCGCATCGTCGTGGCCGTCACCGGTGGCCCGGAGACGGAGACCCTGCTGCACCGGGCCGCGCGGATCGCCCAGCGGGCGGCGGGCACCGAGCTGCTGGCCGTGCACGTGCTGCCGACCGACGGGCTGCCGTCGACGCCGTCGGCCACGATCGCCGCGCACCGCGCGCTGGTGGAGTCGCTCGGTGGCGTGTTCCACACGGTGGTGGGGGAGGACGTGCCGTCCGCCGTCGTGGACTTCGCGCGCGGGGTCAACGCGACGATGATCGTGGTGGGCGTCTCCCGGCACCCCGTGTGGCGGCAGGCGCTGCTGGGCTCGTCCAGCGCCGAGATCGCGCGGCTGTCGGGCGCGATCGACGTGCACCTGGTGACCCACGAGCGGGCGCGGGTCGGGGTGGGCGTGCGTTCGCGCTACTCGTCGCTGTCCCCGCGGCGCCGGGCCGCGGGCTGGGCGTCGGCCCTGCTCATCCCCGCGGTGCTCACGGCCGGGCTGCTGGCGTTCGGCACCGACGACGTGGCGCTCGCGACGGACGCCATGCTGCTCCTGGCGGGCGTGGTGGGGGTCGCGATGATCGGTGGGCTGTGGCCCGCCGTCGTGGCGGCCGTGGTGTCGAACCTGTGCCTGAACTGGTTCTTCGCGGCGCCGACGGGCCGGCTGACGATCGCGGAGGCGGAGAACGTGCTCGCGCTGGCGGTGTTCGTGGTGATCGCGGTGGCCGTGGCCTCCGTGGTGGACCTGGCGGCCCGCCGCACCACGCAGGCCTACCGGGCGCGCGCCGAGGCGTCCACGCTGGCCGCGCTGTCCCGGTCGGTGCTGTCGGGCCAGGACACGGCGCAGGCGATCGTGCACCGGCTGGCCCAGACCTTCGCGATGGGGGATGTGCGCCTGGAGGAGCGCGCCGACGACCGCGCGCCCTGGTCCGTGGTGGCGCACGAGCGGTGGGTCACCGAGGCGGACGCCGGGCCCGCTCCCCACGGCCGCGCCGAGGAGGAGGCGACCGTGACCGAGGTGGCGATCGACGACCGGCACCGGCTCGTCCTGGCCGGCCGCGTGCTGCCGGCGAGCGACCGGCAGGTGGTCGAGGCGTTCGGGGCGCAGGCCGGGATCGTCATGGAGCGGCGCCGGCTGCGCGAGCAGGCCGCCCAGGCCGAGGTGCTGGAGCGCACCGAGAGCACCCGTACCGCGCTGCTCGCCGCCGTCTCGCACGACCTGCGCACGCCGCTCGCGGCGATCCGTACGGCCGTGGACGGCCTGGCCTCGCCGGACGTCGAGCTGGACCGGGAGGACCGCGACATCCTGACGGCCACGATCGCCGACTCGACGCACCGGCTGGAGCGCCTCATCGGCAACCTGCTGGACCTGTCCCGCATCCAGACCGGCGCCGTCCGGCCCGCGCTGCGTGCCGCGTCGCTGGAGGAGGTGGTGCCGATCGCCGTCGAGCCGTGGCTGGCCGACCTCACGCTCGACGTGCCGGAGGACCTGCCGCTCGTGCACACCGACCCCGGCCTGTTCGAGCGCGTGGTGGCCAACGTGGTCTCCAACGCGGTGCGGCACTCGCCGCCCGGCGCCAAGGTGCTGTTCACCGCCTCGGCCGCGCGCGACGCCGTGGAGCTGCGCGTCGCCGACACGGGCCCCGGCGTGCCGGAGGACCGCAAGGCGACCATGTTCGAGCCGTTCCAGCGGCTCGACGACACGAGCGCGAACGGCCTGGGCCTGGGCCTGGCGGTCGCGTCGGGCCTCGCGGACGCCGTCGGCGCCCGGATCTCCGCCGAGGACACTCCGGGCGGCGGTCTGACCATGGTTCTCACCGTCCCGCGTGATGGGATGGTCCCGTGACCGGTGAGGTGGACGGCGGGGGCGAGCGTTCGGCGTCCGGCAACCGCGTGCTCGTGGTGGACGACGACGCCGCGCTGACCCGTGCGCTGGCCATCAACCTGCGCGCGCACGGCTGGGACGTGACCGCGGCGCCCACGGGCGCGGCGGCGCTGGACGCCGTGGCGTCCACGCGGCCGGACGTGGTGCTGCTCGACCTGGGGCTGCCCGACATGCCGGGGCTCGACGTCATCGCCGGCATCCGGGGCTGGACCCGGGTGCCGATCGTGGTGCTGTCGGCCCGGCAGCTCGGCGACGACAAGGTGGACGCGCTCGACGCGGGCGCCGACGACTACGTGACCAAGCCGTTCGCCATGAACGAGCTGCTGGCGCGGCTGCGCGCCGCCGTCCGCCGGGCGGAGCCCGCGCAGGCCGAGGAGCCCGTGGTCACCGCGGGCGAGCTGCGGATCGACCTGGCGCGGCGGCAGGTCTCGCGCGCCGGGGAAGAGGTGCGGCTGAGCCCCACCGAGTGGGCGCTGCTGGAGGTGCTGGTGCGCAACCGCGGCCGGCTCGTGGACCGCAAGCTGCTGCTGCACGAGGTGTGGGGCCCCGCCTACTCGACGGAGACCAACTACCTGCGCGTCTACACCGCGCAGCTGCGGCGCAAGCTGGAGCAGGACCCGTCGCACCCGAAGCACATCCTGACGCACCCGGGGGCGGGGTACCGGTTCGAGGAGTGACGGCGCCTCCGGGGAGCGAGGGCGTCAAGGTCCCGTCAGGATGTCCGGGTCCGGCGTACGGATAACGTTCACGCGACCCGTTCCCGTGCGCGGCGTTCGTAGCGTCGCGGTATGGCCCTGACCTCAGCCGCCCGCCGATCCTCCGGTGCCGATCCGGCGCCCGCACCGGCGCCGGACGACACCGACCGCGTGCTCCTGGACCTGCTGCTGCACGACGGGAGGGCCACGCTGCAGGAGCTCGCCGCGGCGACCGGCCTGAGTACCTCCGCGACGTCCGTGCGGGTGCGCCGGCTGGTCGAGCGGGGCGTCATCGCGGGCTTCCACGCCCGGGTCGACCGCGCGGTCCTCGGCCGCCCGGTGGAGGTCCTGGTACAGGTGCGGGTGCGCGCGGACGCCGACCTCGCGGCGTTCGAGGAGGCGCTGGCGGGCAGCGCCGCCGTCGTGTCGGCGTGGCAGGTCACGGGGGAGTCCGACTACGCCGTCCACCTCGCGTGTCGCAGCCTGCCGGACGTCGAGGAGGAGCTCCGCGGCCTGCGCGCGCAGCCGGGCGTGCGGCACACGTCGGCGCAGCTCCTGCTGCACCGCGTGCCCTCCTGGTCGGGGGCGGCGTGATGGAGGTCCGCCTGATCACCGCCGACGGGGTCGCGTCCCGCACCGTGGACGAGCTGCCGGAGCTGCTCGCCGCCGACGAGGGCCTGGTGTGGGTCGACGTCCCCGAGTGCGACGACGACGCGGTCCGGGTGCTCTCGGAGGTGTTCCGGTTCCACCCGCTGGCGGTCAAGGACGCCGTCGAGCGCAACCGCGTGCCCAAGATGCACGCCTACCGGGACCACGTCTTCGTGGTGCTGCACGGACCCGAGCGCGGCGAGCACGGGCACATCCACTACATCGAGCTGGACCAGTTCGTGGGCCGGCGGTACCTCGTGACCGTGCACGGTCCGGTGAACCCGGCCGTCGCCGACGACGTCGCGCTCCGGGAGACCCGTGCGGTCCTCGAGCGGATCAAGGCCGACCGGTTCCGCCCCGACAGCGGCTTCGAGCTCTCCCGCGCGATCGTCTCGGCGATGGCGCGGGTGCAGGACGAGCTCGTCGAGACGGTCACCTCGGACGTGTGGCGGTTCGAGCAGTGGCTCACCGGCGGCCGCGTCACCAACGCCGAGGGATTCCTGGACGGCCTCTTCCGGGCCCGGCACGAGCTGCTCGCCGTGTGGACCATGAGCACGCAGAACTCCGCCGTCTACGACAGCCTCGCGGGCCTGCCGGGCGTCTCCTGGACGGGCCGGGCCGCCGTGGCCGACGGCAGGCGCCTGTTCGACCTGGTCCGGGACCTGACCAGCGGCCAGCTCCAGTACGTGCACGGGCTGATCGAGTACTACCGCGGCATCCTCGACCTCACCTCGACGATGGTGGGGCAGCGGCAGAACGACGAGGTACGCCGGCTGGCCGAGGCCACCTACCAGCAGAGCGAGACGGTCAAGAAGATCTCGGCGTGGGCGGCCATCTTCCTGGCGCCCACGCTGATCGGCACGATCTACGGCATGAACTTCGAGCACATGCCCGAGCTCTCCTGGCCCCTGGGCTACCCGCTCGCCGTGCTCGCCATGGCGGGCTGGGCCGGGTGGCTCTACGCCGGGTTCAGGAAGCGCCACTGGCTCTGACGCGCCGCCGGCTCCGTGGTGGGGACCCGGAGCCGGCGGCGTCCGCCTCACAGCCGGCGGAACGCTCCTCAGAGCAGGCGGAGCGCGCCCCCGTGCGCGTCCGGGTGGTCGAGTCGGGCGAGCCCGCTGCGGAAGTCCGGGAGCCCCTCGTAGACCTCCAGGTCGCGGCGGATCGCCGCGGCCTCCTCGGGGACCGGGCCCACCAGCGGCAGGCGGACCCGGGCGGTGGGCAGCAGGCCGAGGCCGCGCAGCACCACCTTGGTCGCCACCGCGGGCGGCACGTGGCGGTGCAGGGCGTGGTCGAGCGGGGCGAGACGCCGGGCGAAGTCGTCCGCGGCGTCCAGGTCGCCGTCCAGGAGCGCGTCGACGTAGGCCCGCCAGGCGGCGGGCTCCACGTTGACGCCGACGCCGACCACGCCCTGCCCGCCCGCCGTCAGCACCATGGCCGCGGCGTCCGACCCGGCGTAGTAGGCGAGGTCGGTCAGCCCCATGATCTCCGCGGCGCGGTGCGGGTTCTCCGTGGCGTCCTTGACGGCCCAGACACCCGGGTGCTCGGCCGCGCGGACCAGGGTCGCCGTCTCGAAGCCGACGCCGAACCGGCGCGGGTTGTCGTAGAGCATCACGGGCACCTCGACGGCGTCCGCGAGCGCCCGGACGTGCGCCAGGAGCCCGGCCTGCGACGGGCGGCTCGCCGCGGGGGCGGCGACGAGCAGGCCGTCGGCCCCGGCCCGGGCGGCGGCGACGGCGAGGGCGATGCCCGTGGTCGTGTCGTGCTCGCCCACCCCGGCGACGACGGCGGCGCGGTCGCCGGCCGCGTCGATGGCAGCGCGGAGCAGCTCGGTGCGCTCCTGCGGCGCGAGGGCGCCGGACTCGCCCGTGGTCCCGCCGACGACCAGCCCGTCCACCCCCTCTCGCACGAGGCGGTCGACGTGCGCGGCGAGCGCGTCGAGGTCGAGGTGGCCGTCGGAGGTGAAGGGCGTGACAGTCGCGGCGAAGAGCCGCGTGGAGCGTGGATCAGGCACCCGATCACGCTATTCCGGTGGGTGGGGGAGCGTCCGTACGGGCACCGTCAGGACTTGGCGGGCGTCCGTATGGGTTGTGTCAGCGCTCGGGTCCGCGCCCGTCCCCGCGCCGTACGACGGGGTCATGACTCTCACCGCGCTCCTGCCCACGCTCCGCGCGAGCATCCCCGACCCGCTCGCCGCCGCTGCCTGGCCGGCGGGCACCCGGGCGACCACCACCGACGTCGTCGTGGGCGGTGTCTCGCTGCACGGGCTCGCGCTGCTGTGCGGCACGCCGTGCCTGCACACGGCGGACCGCCCGGAGCCGTCCGTCGTGCTGGTCACGACCGTCCTCGACACCACGACCACGCACGACGGCCTCAGGGTGCTGGTCCTCGACGCCGGGTTCGCGAGCCCGGGCGGCGCGACGTGGCCGGAGCTGCGGCTGCTGGGCCGGGCGTCGGTCGCGCGGCTGGTGCCCACGCTCGTCTGCGACCCCGACAAGGTGCCGCTCGCGGAGGTGGCGCTGCCCGCCGACGTCGGCGCCCCGGACCTGCTCGGCGTGCCGTGCGCGGGCGACCCGCGCCGCGCGCTCGGCGGCCGTGCCCGGGGGAGCCTGCGCTAGTCCAGGGAAGCGACCAGCGCCACCAGCGCCCGCTCGAAGTCCGCGCGCTCGCCGGCCGGGAGGCCGCCCAGCAGCTCCGTCTCCATCGCGCGGATGCCTGCCTGGCACTGCTCCAGGACCCGCCGCCCCTCGGCGGTGAGCGAGACCACGCGGTTGCGCCGGTCGGCCGGGTCGGGCACGCGGCTGACCAGCCCGAGCTCGACGAGCCGGTCCAGGTTGCCGATCAGCCGGGTCTTGTCGCGCCCGGTCTCGGCCGCGAGCTGCGCCTGGGTCGGGGCGTCCCGCCGGGCGAGCGCGGTGAGCAGCACGTGATCCCACATCTGCAGGCCGGCGGCCGCGAGGATCGGCTCCTCGCGGGCGATCACCACCCGCAGCAGCCGGTCGAAGAGATAGCCAAGCTCGGGACGCTCCACCCGGAGATCCTAACCACCAACCTATGATCTGCGCGGGTGTATCGTCTACGCATGCTTACTTATTCGGAGATGCTCACCCTGCACCACACCGCCCTCGCCGACACCACCCGCCTCGTCGAGCGGGCCGCACAGGGCCCGCTCGACCTCCCGACGCCGTGCGACGAGTGGGACCTCGCCGCCCTGCTGTCGCACATGATCGGCCAGAACCGCGGCTTCGCGGCCGCCCTCGGCGACGGCGACGCCGACATCGCGCTCTACGCGGGACCGGCGGTGACGCCGGACAGCGCCGTCGGCGTGTGGGCGGAGTCCGCGACGGCGCTGCGGGAGGGGTTCGGCCGCGCCCAACCGGACGCCACCGTCCACCTGGCCGAGTTCGGCGCCCAGGTCCCGGCGACCCTCGCCCTCGGCATGCAGCTCCTCGACACCGCGGTGCACGCCTGGGACGTGGCCACCGCGGTCGGCGCCACCTACCGGCCCGACGACGCCACCGTCGCCTTCGTGCTCGACAGCGCGGGCGCCATCGCCGCCCGGCCGGGCGGCACGCCGGGCGTGTTCGAGCCGCCGCTCACCGCGACCGGCTCCGACCCGTGGCTCGCCGCGCTGCGGCTGCTGGGCCGTGCCCCGCGGCCGGCCGCCGCCTGACCATCCCGAGCGCGACGCCGCTCACACCGTGACCGCGATGCCGCCCCCGGGACCCGGTGGATCTAGGCTTGGCCGTGGCTCGCTCCGCGAGCCCGCCGGGCATCCTGCCCGGACCCACGGATCCAGAACTACGAATCGGAGCATCCAGCGATGGCTCGCCACCTTGTCACCAGTGCGCTTCCGTACATCAACGGCATCAAGCACCTGGGGAACATGGTCGGGTCGATGCTCCCGGCCGACGTCTACGCGAGGTATATGCGCCAGCGCGGCCACGACGTGCTGTACATCTGCGCCACCGACGAGCACGGCACGCCGGCCGAGCTGGCCGCGGCCGAGGCGGGCCTGCCCGTCGCCGAGTTCTGTGCCGGGGCGCACGAGACGCAGAAGAAGATCTACGAGGGCTTCGGGCTGTCGTTCGACCACTTCGGGCGCAGCTCCTCGGAGCAGAACGCCGAGACCACGCAGCACTTCGCGCGGCAGCTCAACGAAAACGGCTTCATCGAGGAGCGGGCGATCCGGCAGGTGTACTCGCCGGTCGACGGCCGGTTCCTGCCCGACCGCTACGTCGAGGGCACCTGCCCGCACTGCGGCTACGACCGCGCGCGCGGCGACCAGTGCGAGAACTGCACCCGCGTGCTCGACCCGACGGACCTGATCGACCCGCGCTCGGCGATCAGCGGCTCGACCGACCTCGAGGTGCGCGAGACCAAGCACCTGTTCCTGCTCCAGTCGAAGCTCCAGGCCGAGGTCGAGTCGTGGATCGACGGCAACAGCAAGGACTGGCCGCTGCTGTCCACCTCGATCGCGCGCAAGTGGCTCTCCGAGGGCCTGCACGACCGCGCCATCACGCGCGACCTGGAGTGGGGCGTGCCCGTCCCGGCCGACACCTGGCCCGAGCTCGCCGCCGACGGCAAGGTCTTCTACGTGTGGTTCGACGCCCCGATCGAGTACATCGGCTCCACCCAGGAGTGGGCGGACGCCGCCCCCGCAGGCGAGACCCGGGACTGGAAGTCCTGGTGGTACGAGGCCGACGACGTGCGCTACACGCAGTTCATGGCCAAGGACAACGTCCCGTTCCACACGGTGATGTTCCCGGCCACGCAGCTCGGCGTCCGCGAGCCGTGGACCATGGTCGACTACGTCAAGGGCTTCAGCTGGCTCACCTACTACGGCGGCAAGTTCTCGACGTCGCAGAAGCGGGGCGTCTTCACCGACGCCGCGCTGGAGATCCTGCCGGCCGACTACTGGCGCTGGTACCTGATCGCGAACGCCCCGGAGTCCGACGACTCGTCGTTCACCTGGGAGCACTTCGCCGGCACGGTGAACAAGGACCTGGCCGACACCCTCGGCAACTTCGTCAACCGGGTGCTGACGTTCTCGGCCAAGCGGTTCGGCGAGACCGTCCCCGAGGGCGGCGAGCCCGGCCCGGCCGAGGAGAAGCTCGGCGCCGAGGTGTCCCGGCTGCTGGCCGAGTACGAGGAGCACCTGGAGGCCCTCCAGTACCGCAAGGCCGCGAACGCCCTGCGCGCGCTGTGGTCGGCGGGCAACGCGTACCTTGTCGAGAAGGAGCCGTGGAAGCAGGTCAAGGTCGACCCGGAGGCGGCGGCGGTCTCGCTGCGCACCGCTATGAACCTGATCCACCTCTACTCGGTGGTTTCCGAGCCGTTCATCCCGCAGACGGCGGCGACGCTGCGCGGCGTGTTCGCCCTCGACGACGACACCGCGACCTGGGTCGACGCCGATGCCGCGACGTCGCTCGACGCCGTGCCGGCCGGGACGGCGTTCACGGTGCCGCCGGTGCTGTTCGCCAAGATCAGCGACGACGACCTGGACGCCTACCGCGAGCGCTTCGGCGGCGGCGAGGACTGAGTTCGGCAGGCTGAGGGCCGCCGGCCGGCGGCTGCGGTTGGCGGCTGAGGTCGGCAGTCTCCTGCGACGTCGGCACTTGGCATCGAGGTCGGCACAGCCCTGTGCCG
>NZ_JBHVEG010000036.1:0-43184 GCF_042802395.1 Promicromonospora sp. NPDC057488 | reverse complement strand
GGTCCATCGATGGACCGATCTCGATGCAGAGTGCCGACTCTGCGGCACAAACTGCCGACTCTGCGAGACAAACTGCCGACCTTGAGCCGCCGACCCAGGAGACTGCCGACCTGGTCGGCACTGCCTGGCCATACAGCGCCTGATCACACCGGACCTAGTCATACAGCGCCTCCAGGGACCAGGCGCCCGCCGACGACGACAGCAGCAGGCCGAGCGTGAGCCCCTCGTCCCGGGCCGAGCCGTCGACGACCACCTGCAGGAACACCCGGCGTCTGCCGCGCGGCGTCCACCAGCGTTCGGCGACCGGCCAGGGCCCGGCCCAGTCGACGACGGCGGCGTCGAGACCGGCCCGCGGGCCGCCGCTGGATGCCCCACCGCCACGTACACCGGCGCGCGCGTCTCCGGGCACCGCGCCGTCACCGAGACCGCCGTCACCGAGACCGCCGTCGTCGAGCCGGCTCTCGCCCAGACCACTCTCGCCCCGGCCACTCTCGCCCGGACCGCTGCCGCCCGGACCGCCCTCGCCGAAGAGGTCGCCGGCGCCGTCCTCGGGCACCACCACGCGGGCCGGGTCGCCGCTGACCGCCAGCCGCACGTCGACGACGACGGGGCGCCCCTGCGCGTCGAGCACCCGCGCGGGGACGGGTTCGGGCAGCACGACCGACGGCGCGGGCGGCGGCAGGGCGCCGGGCCAGGGCCGGTCGGGCTCGCGCTCGGGCGGGACCTGCTCGCCGTAGGGCACGAGCTGGACGCGGTCGCGGGGGTCGCGCCCGCCCTGGAGCCGCACGGTGAGCACGGCGTCGCCGCCGAGCAGGGCCTGCACGCGCTCGACGGCGCGGCGGGCGCGCAGGTCCTCGCCCGCGCCGGGTCCCCAGAGGCGCGGCTGCAGGGCGCCGGCGGGCGCGACCTCCTCGGCGGCCAGGGTCAGGCCCGCGATCGGGGCGGGCTGCTCGCCCCGCCCCAGGGACGACGCCGTGAGCCAGCCCTCGAGCTGCCAGCGCACCCGGTCGGTGATGCGGGCGGCCGACAGCCCGCCGAGGGTGTCGTCGGTGCGCCACAGCCGTTCCAGGGTGCGGGCCTCGCCGGTGACCGGGTCGACGGCGCGCGCCGTGATCCGCAGCCGGCCGCACGCCAGGCCGCGCCGGTGCAGGTCGTCGTGCAGGCGCTCGGCCAGGCGGCGGGCGGCGAACGTGGCGACGTCGACCCGGTGCGCCGGCGGGTCCAGCTCCTCGGCGACGGTGAGGTCCTCGACGAGCCGGCGCCGGGCGGGCGGCCGCACGTCCTGCCCGCGGGCGAGGCGCTGCGCCCAGACGCCGAGGTCGCTGAACCGGGCGGCGACGGCGGCGTCGGGCAGGGCGGCCAGATCGGCGAGCGTGCGCACGCCGAGCCGGCGCCACAGGTCGACGAGCTCGGTCAGGGCGCGGTCGGCGGGCCGGGCGTGCACGAGCACGGCCGCGGGGCGGGGCGCGAGGTAGTCCCGCGAGTCCCCCGGCGGCACGACGGCGTCGTCCCGGGCGGCCAGGACGGCGGCCAGGAAGCCGTCGGCGACCCCGACCTGGCACTCGTGGCCGGTGCGGACGGCGACCTGTTCGGTCAGCTCGCGCGCCAGGTCGTGCTCGGAGCCGTGGTAGCGGGCCGCGCCGCCGGACGGCAGCAGGAGCAGCCCGGGGCGGGCGATCTCCAGCCCGGAGACCACGGTCTCGGCGGCCACGGCGACGGGTTCGAACTCGCGGGCGTCGCGGGCGTCGTCGGCGGTCCAGAGCTGCAGGTCGGGGCAGCGCCCCTGGGCCTCGCGGCGGCGCATGCCGCGGCGCACCCCAGCGCTGCGCGCGGGCGCGGACACGGCGACGACGCGGCCGCCGGGGCCGCCCGTGACGGCTGCGGGCACCTCGGGGCCCAGGCCCGCGACGACCAGCGCTGCGACGACCGGCCAGTCCGGCACCCAGAGGCAGGCGGTGCGGGTCGCGGCCGTCATCCCACCAGCTCCAGCGGCGTCCGGCCCTCGGCGGCCTCGTCCCGCGCCACGGCACCGGCAGGCGGCCCGGCCGCCCGGCACACCGGGAGCTCGACGTCCAGGTGCACCGGGCGCGCCGCGCTCCCCCGCCCGGTGCGCCGCACCCGCAGGGTCCGGCGGCGCAGCCAGCCCACCCCGTGGTCGACGCCGGCCCAGTCCCCCGCGGTGGCCTCGAGCACCACGTGCGCCCCGGCCCAGCCGCCCGCGGCGCCCGACGAGGCGGTCGGGAGCAGCACGGTGCCCCGGTCGCGGGCGCGCGCCGTCAGCCGACGGCGGTCCTGGTCCAGGAGGGACACCTCCGGCCCGACCACGACCACGTCCATGCCGTCGATCAGCGCGGCGAGCACGGCGGGCGCGTCCACCCCCGACCCGGCGGGCAGCGGCACCACCAGGGTGCGGCTCAGGTCGCACCCGGCGTCGGCCGCGGCGGCCAGCCCGGCGGCCGGGTACCCGACCAGCACGGTCCAGGCCCCGTCGCGGGACGCCTCGGCGAACAGGGTGAGCAGCAGCGACGTCGAGCCCCGGACCACCACGGTGGTGCCGGCCCGCAGGCCGCCGTCGGGCAGGAGCGCCGCGAGGTGCGGGTGCACGGGCAGCACGCGCGTGTCCTCGCCCGGGTGCCCCACCCGGCTGCCCGACGACGGCGCGGGCTCCGCCGCGGGACGCACCTCGGCGGCCGCGGGCCGGGCCTCGGGGGCAAGCGGCACCGGCTCGGGCAGCAGCCCGCCCCGCAGCGCCCGGACCTGCACCCGGGGCTGCTCCTGGCCCGGCTGCTCGTGCGCGCGCTCGGCCCGGACCGCCTGGACGACCCGGGCGGGCGTGGCCTGCTTGCGCACGCCGGTGCGCGCCTCGGCCGACCGCAGTGCCGCGAGCGCCTGCGCGTGCCGGCTGCCGGTGTCGGCGGTCCCGGCGTCGGCTGCGGTGTCGGCCTTCGAGGAGATGGTTACGACGGTCATGTCCCTCCAGCGATGGTGCCTGCCGGTGGAGACCGGTGGTGGAGCACTTTACGAACACGTGTTCGATAGAACACCAGTACACCGCCCCTGGCGCGCGCTGTCAAACCATCCGGTCGGCAACACTGCCCGTGCGACGGAGGCCCGGCCGGGGACGACGTGGGCCGTCCCGGCGCACGATCCCGACCGCCGCGGGCAGGCGTCCAGGGCGACGCAGAAAGGCATCCCGGACGACGGCAGGTGCCCCAGAGCGACACCGGACGGGCCTCCCAGAGAGCGATGCCGGGCATGCCTCCCAGGTAAGGCATGCCCAGACAGCAGGTGCCGGCAGGGCCGAATTTCGTTCGGCTCAGGGTCGGGTCTTCCGGCTGAGCCGAACAGTTCGCCCATGCTGAACCAGGCGTGGCACGGACGAGCGATCTTCAGCCCTCCTGAACTCTCCGGCTGGGCTGCATCACTCAAGCCTGAGATGAACGTTCTCCAGCGGAGCCGACACCCTCTGGCTGACCATGCCTTGCCTGCCGGAGCCGCGCCCGACCAGCCCACCAACCAGGCAGCCCAGCCAGACCGGCGGGGAGACAGGCACGCAGACAGACAGACAGGCCGGCTAGCAGGCGGGCAGACAGACAGGCCGGCCAGCAGGCAGGCGCCGCAGCACCGCGGCCGGAGAGACGTCGAGGCCCGGACGCTCCCCGCACCGACATCGGTGCGGGAAGTGCCCGGGCCCAGGAGGAACCGAACAGCGGGCCGTACATGGCCCCCACAAACGGCCGGTCAGGTTTCCAGCACGTAGAGCGACAGCGTGTGCGCCACGAGGGCGGGCTTCTCGGCCCCCTCGATCTCGACGGTGACCTTCGACGCGAGCCGCACGCCGGCCGCCGTCGGCTCGGCCGAGAGGATCCCGGTGACTGCCCGCACCCGCGCGCCCGAGGGC
This sequence comes from Promicromonospora sp. NPDC057488, assembly GCF_042802395.1. Classification (NCBI taxonomy): domain Bacteria; kingdom Bacillati; phylum Actinomycetota; class Actinomycetes; order Micrococcales; family Promicromonosporaceae; genus Promicromonospora; species Promicromonospora sp. NPDC057488. The sequence goes on along the minus strand of NZ_JBHVEG010000036.1, from coordinate 39,283 downwards.
ACCGGGCTGAGGAACCGCAGCCGGTCCATGCCGTAGTTCATCACCATGGCGACGCCGCCCACCTCGACGAGCGAGGACGCCAGCCGCGGCAGCAGCGACAGGGTCAGGTACCCGTGCGCGATCGTGGAGCCGAACGGTCCGGCGGCGGCCCGCTCGGCGTCGAGGTGGATCCACTGGTGGTCCTCGGTCGCGTCGGAGAACGCGGCGATGCGCTCCTGCGTGACCTCGAACCACTCGCCCGTGGCGGTCCGCCCCACGGCTCCGGCGAGGTCCGCCGGCGAGGCGACGGCGATCACGCTGTCCACGCTGGCGCTCATGCCTTGGGGCCACCCGCCACGTACAGCACCTGCCCCGAGACGAACCCGGACTGCTCCGCGCAGAAGAACGACACGGCATTCGCGATGTCCTCGGGCTGGCCCACGCGCCCCACCGGCACGTCCTTCGCGGCCACGCTCAGGTAGTCGGACAGCGACACCCCGATGCGCTCGGCGGTCTCGCGGATCATGTCGGTCTCGATCACGCCGGGCGCCACGGCGTTGGCGGTGACGCCGAACTTGCCGAGCTCGATCGCCAGGGTCTTGGTGAAGCCCTGCATACCCGCCTTGGCGGCCGAGTAGTTGGCCTGGCCGCGGTTGCCGAGCGCGGAGGTCGAGGACAGGTTCACGATGCGGCCGTACTTGGCCTCCACCATGTGCGCCTGCACGGCCCGGGTCATCAGGAACGCGCCCCGCAGGTGCACGCCGAGCACGGCGTCCCAGTCGGTCACGGTCATCTTGAAGAGCAGGTTGTCGCGCAGGATGCCGGCGTTGTTGACCAGGACGGTCGGCGCGCCCAGCTCGGCGGCGACGCGGGCCACGGCGGCGGCGACCGACTCCTCGTCGGCGACGTCGACGCCCACGGCGAGCGCCCGCCCGCCGTCGGCCACGATGGCCTCCGCGGTGACCTTGGCCTGGTCCTCCAGGAGGTCCAGGACGGCGACGGCGAAGCCGTCCTGCGCGAGCCGGCGGGCCGTGGCGGCGCCGATGCCGCGGGCCGCTCCGGTGACGATGGCTGTACGAGTCATCAGGGGTTTCCTCTCGTTGCGTGAACTTCAGAACATCACGAGCTGCCGCAGCGCCGCGCCGGAGGCGAGGCGGTCGAGCGCGACGGGCAGGTCGTCCAGGGTGATGCGGTCGGAGACCAGGCGGTCCAGCGGCAGCCGGCCGGCCCGCCACAGCTCCACGTACCGCGGGATGTCGCGGCCCGGCACGGCCGAGCCGAGGTAGGAGCCCACGACGGTGCGCGCCTCGGCGGTCAGGCTGAGCGGCGAGACGCTCGCCCGGGCGTCGGGGTGGGGCAGGCCGACCGTGACGGTGGTGCCGCCCGGGGCCGTCAGCGCGTAGGCGGTCTCGAACGCGCGCGCCGAGCCTGCCGCCTCGATCACGACGGGCGCGCGCAGCCCCTGGTCGGCGGCCTCCTGCGGCCCGACGACGAGGCTCGCGCCGAGCTCGCGCGCCAGGTCGAGCTTGGCGGGCACGGCGTCGACGCCCACCACCTCGTGCCCCAGCGCGACGGCCACCAGGAGCGCCGCCATGCCGACACCGCCGAGCCCGACGACGGCGACCCGGTCGCCCGGCGCGGGCCGCCCGGCGTTGACGACGGCGCCGCCGCCGGTCAGGACCGCGCAGCCCAGCAGGGCGGCGACGTCGGGCGGGACGTCGTCGTCGACGGGCACGACGGAGGTCTCGGAGACCACGGCGTGGGTCGCGAACGCGCTCACCCCGAGGTGGTGGTGCACCTCCTGGACGCCGCCGGCCCCGCCGTCGGCCCGGGACAGCCGCCGTCCGCCGCCCACGAGCGTCCCGGCGGCGTTCGCCGCCGAACCCACCGCGCACGGCAGCCGCCCGTCGGTGGCGCACTGCGCGCACTGCCCGCAGCGCGGCAGGAACGTCATGACGACCCGCTGCCCGACGGCGAGGCGCGCACCGGGGCCGGTGGCCTCCACGATCCCGGCGGCCTCGTGGCCGAGCAGCATCGGCACGGGCCGGGCGCGGTTTCCGTCCACGACCGACAGGTCGGAGTGGCACAGCCCCGCGGCCTCGATCCGCACCAGCACCTCGCGCTCGCCGGGCGGGTCGAGCTCCAGCGGCCCGACCGTGACCGGCCTGGACTCGGCATAGGGCGCGGGCGCGCCGCAGCGCTCCAGCACCGCACCGGTGGTCAGCACACGCGCTCCCTTCAGAGCTTCTCCAGCACCATCGCCATGCCCTGGCCGCCGCCCACGCACATCGTCTCCAGACCGTACTGGCCCCCGGCGTCCGCGAGCGCGTTGATCAGGGTGGAGGTGATGCGCGCGCCGGTCATGCCGAACGGGTGCCCCACGGCGATGGCGCCGCCGTTGACGTTCAGCCGCTCGGGCTCGACGCCGAGCTCGCGCGCCGACGGGATGACCTGCGCGGCGAACGCCTCGTTGATCTCCACGCGGTCCATGTCGTCGACCGTGAGCCCGGCGCGGCGCAGCGCCTGCCGGCTGGCGTCGACGGGGCCGAGCCCCATGATCTCCGGGGACAGCCCGCTCACGCCGGTGGACACGATGCGGGCCAGCGGGGTCAGCCCGAGCTCCTCGACCACGCGGCCGGAGACGATCACGACCGCGGCGGCGCCGTCGTTCAGCGGGCAGGCGTTGCCCGCGGTGACGGTGCCGTCGGGGCGGAACACCGGCTCCAGCGTCGCCAGCGTCTCCACGGTGGTGCCGGGCCGCGGGCCGTCGTCGGCGGCGAGGACCGTGCCGTCGCCCAGGGTGACGGGCGTGATGTCCCGGGCCCAGAAGCCGGACGCGATCGCCGCCTGGGCGCGCTGCTGGCTGCGGGCGGCGAACTCGTCCTGCTCGGCGCGCGTCACGTCGCGCAGGGCGGCGACGTTCTCCGCCGTCTGCCCCATGGCGATGTAGGCGTCGGGCATTGCGCCCTCCAGCCGCGGGTCGGTCCAGAGCCCGGTGCCCGCCCCGGCGCGCTTCTCGGTGCGGGCCAGGGCGTCGGCGAAGACCGGGTTGTGCAGGTCCACGCCCGGGATGTAGTCGCTCGACCCGGTGGCGAACGAGCTGACCGACTCCACACCGGCGGAGACGAACACGTCGCCCTCCCCCGCCTTGATCGCGTGGAAGGCCATGCGAGTGGTCTGCAGGCTGGAGCTGCAGTAGCGCGTGACGGTCGCGCCGGGCACCATGTCCCAGCCGCACAGCACGGCGACGATCCGCGCCAGGTTCATGCCCTGCTTGCCGCCGGGCAGGCCGCAGCCCAGCAGCAGGTCGTCGATGCGCGCCGGGTCCAGGCCCGGCACCTGGTCGACGGCGGCCCGCACCATCTGGGCGGCGAGGTCGTCGGGGCGGACGTCCTTGAGCGACCCCTTGTGGGCGCGCCCGATGGGCGAGCGCGCGGTGGCGACGATGTACGCCTCGGTCATAACTCCTCCTTGAGCCAGTGGTGAACCAGGTGGGCGGCGCCCCTCAGACGAACGCCGCGTGTCCGGTGATCGCCCGGCCCACGATGAGCTGGTTCATGTCCTTGGTGCCCTCGAACGTGTAGACGGCCTCGGCGTCGGCGAAGAACCGGGCCACGCCGTGATCCAGTGTGATCCCGTTGCCGCCGCACGCCTCCCGGCACAGCGCGACGGTCTCGCGCATGCGGGTGGTGACGAACGCCTTGGCCATCGCGGCGTGGGCGTCCTTCTGGGTGCCGAGGTCCTGGAGCTGGGCCACGCGCACGCACATGGCGAAGCTCGCCGTGACGTTCGCGTAGGCCGTCGCAAGCTTGTCCTGGATGAGCTGGTAGCTGGCGATCGGGTTGCCGAACTGCTCGCGCTGCCTGGTGTAGGCCACGGCGGCCTCGTAGGCGCCGATCATGGTGCCCAGCGCCTGCCAGGACACGCCGTCGCGCGTGATGCGCAGCACCTTGGCGACGTCGCGGAAGCTGTTGATGCCCTGCAGCCGGTCGGCCTCGTCGACGCGCACGCCGTCGAGCACGATGTCGGCGTTCTGCACGATGCGCAGGGACTGCTTGCGCTCGATCTTGGTGGCGGTGAAGCCGGGTGTGCCCTTGCGCACCAGGAAGCCCTTGACCTGGTCGTCGGCGGTGTCCTTGGCCCAGATGACGACGACGTCGGCGAACGTGGCGTTGCCGATCCAGCGCTTGGCGCCGTCGAGCACCCAGGTGTCGCCCGTGCGGGTGGCCGTGGTGCGCAGGCCCTTGGCGGTGTCGGAGCCAGCCAGCGGCTCGGTGAGCCCGAACGCGCCGATCAGGTCACCGGCCGCCATGGGCGGCAGCCACCTCTCGCGCTGCTCGGCGCTGCCCCCGACGCCGATCGAGGTCATCGCCAGGCCGCCGGAGACCCCGATGAAGGTGCAGAACGACGAGTCGACGCGCGCCGTCTCCATGCCGACCCAGCCGCGGAACACGGCCGAGGTCTCCTCGCCCTGCGTCTCGGCCCAGCCCGAACCGATGGTGCCGAGCTGCGCGTACGGCTTGAACAGGTGCACGGGGCACTCGGCGCGCTCCCAGTAGTCGTCCGCGATGGGACGTACCTCGCGCTCCATGAACTCCCGGACGGCCAGGGCCTTCTTCTGCTCGGCCGGGGTGAGCAGGTCCTGGAACGCGTAGAAGTCCGCCTCCAGCAGGTCCGTGGCGGGCGGCTCGGGTGCGAGCGTCATCGGTTCTCCGATCGTCGTCGATCTGTATGTCCAGTATGCATCATTCTTGAATATGTTGCACCGATCCCCTGGGGTCGGTCTACGCTGGCTCGATGGGCTATCGGCACCCCTTCCCGCTGCGCTGGAACGACAACGACCAGTACGGCCACATGAACAACACCGTCTACTACGAGGCCATGGACACGGCGGTGAACACGTGGCTCATCAAGCACACCGACCTCGACCCCGCGGGCGCCGTGATCGGGCTCGCCCGCGCCTCCTCGTGCGAGTTCCTCGCCCCGGCGTCGTTCCCCGAGGAGCTGGAGGTCGACGTCGCCGTCGGCCGGCTGGGGCGCACCTCGCTGACCTGGGACCTGGCGATCCTGCGCGCGGGCGCGCCCGACCGCAGCGAGGCGTACGCGACGGGCGCCTTCACGCACGTCTTCGTGGACCAGGTCGAGCGCCGTCCGGTCCCGGTCCCGGACGCGATCCGCACGGCGGTGGAGCGCCACCTGGGCGTCACCCCGCCGAGTCAGTAGCCGGGGCCGGCGGCGCGTGCCGGGCCGTGAGCTCGCGCTTGAGCACCTTGCCGCTCGGGCCCAGCGGCAGGTCGGCCGACACGTGCACCACCCGCGGGTACTTGTACGCCGCCACGTGCTCGCGCATGTACGCGACGACGGCGGCCGGGTCCACCTCCGCGCCGTCGGACGGCACGATCGCGGCGTGCACCTCCTGCCCGCGCGCGGCGTCGGGCACGCCGAACACGGCGGCCAGCGCGACCCCCGGGTAGCGGGCCAGCACGGCCTCGACCTCCGTGGGATACACGTTGTAGCCGCTGCGGATGATCATGTCCTTCTTGCGGTCCACGATCGTCACGATGCCGTCGGCGTCGACGGTGCCGAGGTCGCCCGTGCGGAACCAGCCGTCCACGACGGCGGCCGCCGACGCGTCGGGCCGCCCCAGGTACCCCTTCATCAGGTTGTGCCCGCGCACCACGATCTCGCCCAGGTCGCTCTGCTCCGCGCCCGCCGAGCCCGGTGCCGGGACCGCCAGCAGCTCGACCCGGTCCTCCACCTCGGCCACGGCCACCGCCACGTCCACGCCCCACATGGGGCGGCCCACCGTGCCGGGCCGGATGGGCTCGGACGTCACGTTGAAGGTGCACGACGGCGACGTCTCGGTCAGCCCGTACCCCTCGTGCACCTGCGCGCCGAACGCTTCCTCGAACGCCTCCAGCAGCGCCACCGGCAGGGCCGCGCCGCCCGAGACGGCGAACCGCAGCGGGGGCCGCGCCGCCGTGCGCCGGGCCGCCTCGACCATGCCGGCGAAGTTGGTCGGCACCGCCGTGAACACGGTCGCGCCGTGCGCCACCAGCAGCTCCAGGGCCTCGTCCGGGTCGAACCGGGGCAGCAGCACGATGGACGCCCCGCGCCGGAACGCCATGTTCAGCACCGCCATCTGGCCGAACGAGTGGAAGAACGGCAGGCCGCCGTACACCACGTCGTCGGGCCGCAGGTCGAACGAGTCGATCAGCGAGCAGTGCACCTGCTCGACCATCGCCAGGTGCGAACCGACGGCGCCCTTCGGGGTGCCGGTGGTGCCGCTCGTGTACAGGATCGTGGCCGCCGCCAGGGGGTTCACGCCCGCGTGCCGCTCGATCGGGGTGGCACCGGCGGCCTCGTCCTCCAGCCGCGCCACGGGCGTGCCCCGCTCGGCGAGCTGGCCGGCAGTCTCCGACGGCAGCAGCACGGTCAGCAGCGACACCCCGGCCCGGGCGGCCGCGGGCGCCGCCTCGGCCAGCATCGGGGCCGCGACCACGACGACATCGGCCCCGGCGTCCCGCAGCACGAACTCGATCTCGTCGGTGCGGAACAGCAGGTGCACCGGCACCACCACGGCGCCGAGCGCGAGCGTGGCGTAGTAGACGCGCGCGAAGTCCGGGACGTTCGGCACGATCATCGCCACACGCGAGCCCGGCCCGATGCCCCGGGCCGCGAGCGCCCCCGCGTACGCGCGGGTCTGGGCCCAGAGGTCGCCGTAGGTGGTGGCCTGACCCATGAAGTACAGGGCGGGCCGCTCGGGGAAGCGGCGCGCGGTCTCGGCGAGCATGCTCGCGATGGACAGGGTGCCGTACCCGGGTCCGTCGACGGCGGGGTCGGGCGCGGCAGTGGCGTGGGTCATGTCGGGTCTCCTTCGACGTTCGACGGGGTTGACCGGGTGGGCGGGGCGACGCGCGCCAGGTAGGGCGCACGCCGCCGGAGCTCGGCCCGGCCGAGCGAGGCGAGGTGCACCTCGTCGGGCCCGTCCGCCAGGCGCAGGGTGCGCACGCCGGCGAGCAGCTCGGCCAGGGGGTGGTCGCCGGAGACCCCGGCGGCGCCGAACACCTGGACGGCGCGGTCCAGGATCTGCCCGACGGCGCGGGGCACCGCGATCTTGATGGCCTGGATCTCGGTCATGGCGGCCTTGTTGCCGGCGGTGTCCATGAGCCAGGCGGTCTTGAGCACGAGCAGGCGCAGCGACTCGATCTCGATGCGCGAGGTGGCGACCCACTCGCGCACGACGCCCTGGTCGGCCAGCGGCGCGCCGAACGCGACCCGCTCGGACGCGCGCTCGCGCACCAGGTCCAGGGCGCGCTCCGCGGTGCCGAGCGCGCGCATGCAGTGGTGGATGCGGCCGGGCCCGAGCCGGGCCTGAGCCATGGCGAACCCCTCGCCCTCGCCGCCCAGCAGGGCGGACGCGGGCACGCGGACGCCGTCGAACGCGATCTCGGCGTGGCCGCCGTGGTCGCGGTCGTCGTAGCCCAGCACGGTCAGCCCGCGCACGACGGTGACGCCGGGGGTGTCCCGCGGCACGAGCACCATGGACTGCTGCCGGTGCCGGGGCGCGTCCGGGTCGGTCTTGCCCATCACGACGAGCAGCCCGCAGTCCGGGCTCATCCCGCCGGTGGCGAACCACTTGCGGCCCGTGATCACGTACTCGTCGCCGTCGCGCACGATCCGGGTGGCGATGTTCGTGGCGTCCGACGACGCGACGGCGGGCTCGGTCATGCAGAACGCCGACCGCTGCGTACCCTCCAGCAGCGGGTCGAGCCAGCGCTCGCGTTGCTCGGGCGTGGCGAAGTGGGCCAGCAGCTCCATGTTGCCGGTGTCGGGGGCAGCGCAGTTCATCGCGACGGGCGCCAGCTTCGGGCTGTACCCGGTCAGCTCGGCGACGGGCGCGTACTGCAGGTTGGTCAGGCCGCCGCCGCGTTCCGCGGCAGGTCCGCCCGGGCCGCCCGGCGGCAGGAACAGGTTCCACAGCCCCCGCTCCCGCGCGGCGGCCTGGAGGTCGCGCACGACGGGCCGGAAGGACCAGTCCCCGGGGGTGGCCGCGACCTGCGCGGCGAGCACGGGCTCGGCGGGCAGCACCTCGTCCGCCAGGAAGTCCCGGACCCGGCCGGTGATGTCCCGCGTGGTGGTATCGGGTGCGAAGTCCATCAGGCTCCCCTCTCCGTGGTGCCCGACGCCGGAGTGGCGCCGCCCGGCGCGCCGCCGCCGATCCGCGCCAGACCCTCGCGGGCCAGCGGCTCGACGAGCGCGCCGATCGTGTCGAACCCGGCCCCGACGGTCTGGCCGCCGGTGTACCGGTAGTGGATGCCCTCGAGGATGACTGCGAGCTTGTAGCAGGCGAACGCCCGGTACCAGGCGAGGTCCGGCACGGCGGTGCCGGCGCGGGCGGCGTAGGCGTCGATGACCTCGGCGAAGTCCGGGTAGCCCGCACCGGGCACGATCGCCCCGGCGACGCCGACGACGCCGGCCTCCTGCGTCAGGTCGTGGATGTCCCAGTACATGCCGAGCATGCCCAGGTCGACGAGCGGGTCGCCGAGCGTGGCCATCTCCCAGTCCAGCACCGCCGCGACGTGCGGCGCCTCCGGCAGCCCGGCGACCAGCACGTTGTCGAGCCGGTAGTCGCCGTGCACGATGCCGGTGCGCGCACCGTCGTCGGGCACCGTGGCGCCCAGCCGCTCCTGGAGGGTGTCCAGGAGCGGCTGGGGCCGCGACCGGGAGGCGTCGTACTGCCGCCGCCAGGTCTTCAGCTGCCGCGCGAGGTACCCGGCGGGGCGGCCGAAGTCGGCCAGCCCGACGGCGGCGGGGTCGGTGGCGTGCAGGTCGGCCAGCACCTCGGCCAGCTCGACGGACAGCGCGCCCAGGCCTGCGGGGGTCCAGGCCGTGTTGTGCTCGGGCCGGGCCAGGACGGCGCCGTCGACGTGGTCCATGACGAAGAACACCGTGCCCGTGACCTCCCCGGCCTCGGTGTCGTCCACGACCGCCACGGTGGGCGGCACCGGGATCGTCCCCGCGAGCGCCGTGATGACCCGGTGCTCGCGCCGCATGTCGTGCGCGGTGGTGAGCACGTGCCCCAGCGGCGGACGCCGCAGCACCAGCAGGCGGGCTGCGCCGTCCACCCGGTAGGTGAGGTTGCTGCGCCCGCCGGTGATCAGGGTCGCGGTCAGGCCCGGTGCCCCGTCCGGCCCGGCGAGCTCCGGGTGCGTCCTGGTCAGCCAGGCGGCCAGGCCGGCGACGTCCAGGCCGGGAAGTTCGTGCGTCATGGTTCCCCTCTCGTGCGGTGGTTCTGGTGGCTCCCGGTCACTCGGTGAGCGGGATGCCCTCGTTCTCCAGCGGCACCTGCGCGGGCTCGACCGGCACCGCGCCGGCGTCGCTCACCTCGTAGGCGTCGTCGGTGAAGTCCTGCACGCCGTCGGTCACCACCGCGATGCGGACGGTGCGGTGCGCGAAGTGGTCGTCGGCGGAGTAGGTCAGGGGCGCGATGCCGTTGCCCTTGAGGTCACCGGACTCGACGGCCGCCACGAGCGACTCGCGCGTCGGGTCCGGCCCGGCGGCGGCCAGCGCCTCGGCGAACTGGTAGCCCACGCTCATGCCGTAGGTGGTGTTGCCGGTGTAGGGCGCGCCGTCGTTGTACTCGTCGTTGATCCGGGAGAACAGCTCGTACCACTCGGACGAGGGGCTGTTGGGCAGGTAGTTCACGGAGACGAGGCCCTCCAGCACCGGGGCGACGTCGTCGCCGAGGTACTCCACGAGCGTGGGGTGGTCGGCGCCCGAGGAGGACACGTGCCACCTCGGGAACCAGTCCATCTGCGCGGCGGTGCCCACCGCCAGGGCGGTGAAGCCGTTGATGGTGCCCAGCACGTTGTGCGTGCAGCCCGCCTCCTTCATGGCCCCGATCTGCGCGGTCACGTCCTGGTCGGCCGTCGAGTAGACCTGGTGGGTGGCCACCTCGCCCTCCCCCAGCGCCAGCTCGACGCCCGCGAGGATGCCCTCGCCGAAGTCGTCGTCCTGCCCCAGCACGCAGACGACGGCGTCCGGCTCGGTGTCCAGCGCGTACTGCGCCAGCGCCGCGCCCTCGGTCACGTAGTCCGCGTTGAACCCGAAGGTGTACGGGTACTCCTCCGGCTGGTCCCACGTCAAGGATCCGGAGGCGACGAACAGGTCGGGCACCCCGTTCTGGTCCAGGTAGTCGAGCACGCTGGAGTGCGTGGGCGTGCCCAGGCCGTTGACGACGGCGAAGACCTGGTCCTCCTGGACCAGCTCGCGCACCACGGTCTGCGTGTTCGCCGGGTTGTAGCCGTCGTCCTTGACGACGTACTCGATCTGGCGGCCGTTGATGCCGCCGTTCGCGTTGACGTAGTCGAAGTAGGCCGCGGTGGCCGCCGAGATCGACGCGAAGCCGGCCGCGGCCGGGCCCGTCAGCGGCTGGTGGGTGCCGATGACGACCGTGTCGTCGGTGACGCCGGGTACCTCGGCAGCGGCGGGCGTCGAGCAGCCGGACAGCGCAGTCGCGGCGGTCAGGCCGAGGACGGCGGCCGTGCCCACGGAGCGGGGGCTGGACAAGGAAGCAGTGCGCATTTCCGTTCACCTCACTGTGTTGGAAAGGACGTGCTGGGACGGGCCTTGCGATCGGGCAGCAGCCGGGCGAGCCCGCCCGGCCAGAGCACGGTCACGACGATGACGACCACCCCGAACAGGGCGATCTCGAGGTTGCCCTGCAGCCGGTGGCCGAGGTCGGCGGGCAGCGCCGCCGTCGCCTGGTCGACCACCCACGGCAGCAGGGTCACGAGCACCGCGCCGATCGCGGCGCCGCCCAGCGAGCCGAGCCCGCCCACGACGGCGGCGACCACGAGCAGCAGGGAGAACCCGAGCCCGTACGCGCCGGGGCTGACCTGCTGCGTCACGATCGCGAGCACCACGCCGCCCAGGCCCGCGGCGAGGGCGCTGAGCACGAACGCCCCGGCCTTGACCCGCCCGGGGTCGACGCCGGCCAGGCGGGCGGCCGTCTCGTCGTCGTGCACCGCCCGCATGCGCAGGCCGGCCCGGCCCGAGCGCAGGGCGACCAGGGGCGTGACGGCGCAGGCCGCGACAAGGACGGCAAGCCAGGCGTGCCACTGCTCGGTCGCGATCAGCAGCGCCAGCGGGTCGGGCACGGGCACGAACGGGGCCCGCACGCCCTGTTCGCCGTTCAGGCCGGGAACGGTGCTCGCCGCGGCGGGCAGCGCGATCACCAGGGCGAGCGTCAGGCCCGCCAGGTAGGGGCCGCGCAGCCGGGCCGCGGCCAGCCCGAGCAGCAGGCCGAGCAGCCCGGCCACGACGACGGCGCCGGCCACCCCGGCGAGCAGCGGCAGCAGCCAGCCGCCCGCGCCGTCGGCCAGGGTGGTGCCCTCGAGGGCGGTGGCGACCCAGGTCGCGGTCAGGGCGTACCCGTAGCCGCCGGCGGCCATGAGCACGGCGTGCCCCAGGGAGAGCTGCCCGGTGAGCCCGACCAGCAGGGTGAGCCCGGCGACGGCCACGAACGTGCCGGTCGCGGTGGCGAGCTGGTAGTTGCGGTAGGGGTCGAGCAGGAAGGTCGCGCCCAGGGCCAGCAGCGTGAGCAGGGCGGCGCGGGTCAGGAGTCTCATGCGGTCCGGGCCTCCCGGGCGGCGAACAGCCCGTGCGGGCGCACGAGCAGCACGACCGTGAGCAGGGCGAGCACCGCGGGCGGCGCCGCGGCCGCCGAGGCGTACCCGGTCACCAGGCTCGCCAGGACGCCGACGGACAGCCCGGCCGCGAGCGCCCCGACCGGCGAGTCCAGCCCGCCGATGACGGCGGCGGCGAAGGCGTTGACGAACAGCACGTCGGCGGCGTGCGGGTCCAGGCCGAGCCCGGTGGGCACCAGCAGCAGGGCCGCGAGCGCCGCCGTCGCGACGGACAGGGTCCAGCCGAGGGTGACCATGCGGGGCACGCGCACGCCGAGCAGCCGGGAGGTCTCGGGCGCGAAGGCGGCGGCGCGCAGCCGCAGGCCGAGCGACGTGCGGCCGAACAGCCACGCGAGCGCGCCCATGACGACGGCGGCGACCAGCAGCACGAACAGGTCGTACGGGCTCATCAGGGCGACGCCGCCGACGCTGAGGGGGCGCTGCGAGAACGGCGCGTGCACGGGGCGGTGGTCGGGCCCGAAGGCGATCGCGAGCCCGGCCTGGAGCACCATGACCAGGCCGATCGCCACGATGATGCCGGCCAGCGGGTTGTCCTGGGGCACGCGGCGCATGAGCCCGCGCTCGACGACGGCGCCGAGCAGCGCGCCGGCGGTCAGGGCGCAGGCGAGCCCGAGCCAGTACGAGCCGGTGGCGGAGCTGACCGCGACGGCGACGTACACGGGCACGATCGCCAGGGCGGCCTGCGCGAAGTTCACCACGCGGGCGGCGCGGTAGACGATCACGAGCGACAGCGCGAACAGCGCGAGCACGGCGCCGCGCGCCAGCCCGGTCGACAGCAGGAACACGAGTCTTTCCATCGGCTGGTCTCCTCTCCCGGGTCTCAGAAGCCCAGGTAGGCGTGGCGGAGGGCGGGGTCGGCGGCCAGGTCGGCGGCCGGGCGGTCGGCGACGACCTCCCCGAGGGACAGGACGACGCCGCGGTCGGCCACCGACAGCGCGCCGGTGACGTTCTGCTCGGCCAGGAGCACGGTCAGGCCGGTGGCGCGGGCCTGGTCGCGGAGCACGCCGAGCAGCTGGGCGACCACGAGCGGGGCGAGCCCGAGGGAGGGCTCGTCGAGCAGCAGGACCCCGGGCCGGGCCACCAGGGCCCGGGCGAGCGCGAGCATCTGCCGCTCGCCGCCGGACAGGGTGTGGCCGGGGGCGTCGCGGCGGCGCGCCAGGGGCTCGAACAGCTCGTACATCTGCCCGACGGCGGCGTCGCGCGCCGGGCGGGCGTGCCGTCCCGTGTGTCTCCACAGCGCCCCGAGGTGCAGGTTCTCCGCGACGGTCAGCTCGGCCACGACACCACGCCCCTCGGGCACGAGCGCGAGCCCGCGGCGCACGCGGTCCTCGGTGGGCAGGCCGGTCAGGTCGGCGCCGTCGAGCAGCACCCGCCCGCCGCGGGCGGGGGTCAGGCCCAGCAGGGCGCGCAGCAGCGTGGTCTTGCCCGCGCCGTTGGCGCCGAGCAGCGCGACGACGCCGCCGTCGGGCACCGCCAGGTCGAGGCCGTCCAGCACGGGGGCGCCGTCGCCGTAGCCGACGGTGAGCCCCTCGATCGTCAGGGCGCTCATGCGGTCTCCCCCGCCGGCACGCCGAGGTAGGCCTTCTCGACGGCCGGGTCCCGGCGCACCTGCTCGGGTGTGCCGCACGCGATCACGTGCCCGAAGTCGAGCACCACCACGCGGTCGGCGACGTCCGCCACGAAGTCGACGTGGTGCTCGACGAGCAGCACGGAGCAGCCCGCCCCGGCGACGTCGCGCACCGTCCCCGCGAGGCGGTCGATGTCGGCGGGCCCGAGCCCGCCGGCGGGCTCGTCCAGGAGCAGCAGCCGCGGCCGGGTGACCAGCGCCCGGGCCAGCGCCACCCGCTTGCGCTCGGGGTAGGGCAGGGTCCCGGCGGGGACACCGGCCAGCCCCTCCAGGCCGAGCGCGTCGAGCGTCTCGCGGGCGACGTCGGGCCCGGGAGACGGGCGCACACCCGTCAGCGGCACGAGCACGTTCTCCAGCACGGTGAGGCGGTCGAACAGCCCCAGGCCCTGCAGGGTCCGGGAGATCCCGGCCCCCACCAGCGCGGTGGCCGACGACGGCGCGGGCCGCCCGTCCACCCGGACCCGGCCGCGCCGCGGGCGCACCAGGCCGCACACGGCGTTGAAGACCGTGGTCTTGCCCGCACCGTTGGGGCCGATCAGGGCGACGGTCTCGCCGTCGGCCACGGAGAAGGACACGTCGGCGAGGGCGGTCAGGCCCCCGAACGTCACGGTGAGCCCCGACACCTCCAGCCGGGGCGGGTCTGCTGTGCTGCTCGTCGTCGTCATCGGCACCTCGTCGTGTCGGATGGAGCTGGGTCGGATGGGGAGAAGAAACCGACCGGCCGGTTTGTTGCGGGCAGACCGCGCCCGCGACCGGCCGGCCGGGGGCCTACCGGTGCGGGATCCCGCTGGTCATGCCGCCGTCGACCACGATCTCCTGGCCGGTGATCCAGGCCGACGCCTCGCTCGCGAGGAAGAGGACGGTCCCGGCCAGGTCGGCCGGAACGCCCGGCCGGCCGAGCGGGATGATCAGCGCCTCCGGGTCGATCCGCGTGCTCATCTCGGTCAGCACCAGGCCGGGGTGCACCGAGTTGACCCGGATCCCGGCGGGGCCGAGCTCGACGGCGAGCGACTTGGTCAGGCCCCGCACCGCGAACTTGGAGGCCGTGTAGCCGTGCAGGCTGCGGCTGCCGCGCAGGCCCTCGACCGAGGAGACGTTGATGATCGAGCCGCGCCCGGCGGCCTTCATCGTGGGCACCACCGCCCGGCAGCCCAGGAACACGCCCGTGGCGTTGACCGCCAGCACGGCGTTCCACTTGGCGAGCGTGAAGTGCTCGATCGGGGCGGCGTTCGCGATGCCCGCGTTGTTGACCAGCACGTCCACGCCGCCGAGCTCGTCGACCACGCCACCCACGACGCGTTCCCAGGCGTCCTCGTCGGTCACGTCGAGGTGCGCGAACCGGGCCCGCTCCCCCAGCTCGTCGGCGAGCGCCCGGCCCTCGTCCGCCAGCACGTCGGTGATCACCACCTGCGCCCCGGCGTCGTGCAGGATCCGCACGTACGCCGCGCCGATGCCGCGGGCCGCGCCGGTCACCACGGCCACGCGGCCGGTCAGGTCGTGCAGGCGCGCCGCCTCTTCGCCGGTCATGCGCCCGCCCCCTCGTCCGCGCCAGTACCGACCACGGCGTCGTCGGCCACCCGGACCACCAGCCGCCCCGTCGTCGTACCGGCCGCCAGCCGCGCCACCGCGGCGGGCGCCTGGTCGAACCCGACCACGTCGCCCAGCACCGGCCGCAGCACGCCGTCTGCGGCGAGCCGGGTCAGCTCGGCGTGGGCGGTGTCCACCAGGTCGGGGCGGCGCTGCTGGTAGAGGGCCCAGTGCAGGCCGAGCACCGCGTAGTTCTTCACCAGCGCGAGGTCGGGTCGGACCGTCGGCGTCCGCCCGCTGGCGAACCCGACCACCACGAGCCGGCCCTCGAACGCGAGGCAGCGCGTGGAGCGCTCGAACGAGTCGCCGCCCACCGGGTCGAACACCACGTCCACGCCCGGGCGCCGCAGCGCGCCCACCCAGTCGTCGTCGCGCAGGAACACCTCGTCCGCGCCCGCGGCGCGAGCGGCCGCCACCTTCGCCGGGCTGCCCACCACCCCGACCACGCGCGCTCCGGCGGCCGTGCCGAGCTGGCACGCGGCCGTGCCCACGCCGCCCGCGGCGGCGTGCACCAGCAGCGTCTCGCCCGCCCGCAGATCGGCCCGCCGGTGCAGCCCGAACCACGCCGTCTGGTACGCGATCGTCAGCGCGGCGGCCTGCGCGTCGTCCAGGGCCGACGGCGCCGGGTGCACCGCCTGCACCGGCACCGTCGCGTACTGCGCCAGCACCCCGATCTTCGAGCCGACGACGCGGTCGCCCACGCGCACGCGCTCCCCCTCGGTCACGCCGGGGCCGAGCGCGACGACGTCGCCGCACAGCTCGATGCCGGGGACGAACGGCAGCTCGGGCCGCTCCTGGTACTCGCCGCGGGCCAGCAGCACGTCGGGAAAGTTCACCGCGACCGCCCGGACCCGCACCAGCACCTCGCCCGGACCAGGTTCGGGCACCGGGACGTCGTGCAGCTCCAGCACCTGCTCGGGCTCCCCGTGGGAGACCACGCGCCACGCCTTCGTCGCCGTGGGTAGGTTCACTTCGCTCGCCCTCCTTCAGGGTTGGTCGCCGACGGCTCGGCGCGGATGCCGCGCAGGAACAGCTCGGTGAGCTGCTCGGCCAGCTCGGCGGTGGTCTCGGGCCCGGCGGGCGAATACCACTGGGGCAGGTAGTGCACGTCGGAGAAGAAGTGCGCGATGAGCACCGCGGGGGGCACGTCGGCGCGGAACACGCCCTCCTTGATGCCGCGCTCCAGCAGGGCCTGGAAGTCGTCGTGGTAGGCCCGGCGGCGCCGCTTGACCTCCGCCTGGCGCTCCGGCGCGAGCATGTGCTGGCTGCGCGTGTACACGGTGCCCTCGGCCAGCAGCTCGATCGAGGTGGTCACCACGTCCTCGCAGACGGCCCGCAGCACGTCCTCGACGCCGTCGCCGCGGGCTGCGCCCGCCGCCACGAGCTGGTCGAGGCGCGCCTTCTGCAGCGAGAGCATCCGCTCGTAGATCGCGAACAGCAGGTCGTCCTTGGACGCGAAGTAGTGGTACATCGCCCCCTTGGTGACGCCCGCCGCCGCGACGATCTCCTGGACGCTCGTGGTGGCGTAGCCCTGGGTGGCGAACAGGTCGAGGGCGGCCCGCAGGACCTGGTCGTGGACGTTCGTGGTGCGCATGGCCACATCCTTCACCGTCGGTACCGCGACGGCCGCGCGGCTCACCAGGCCGCCCGCACGCTCGCCCCGCCGTCGACCAGGAGGGTCTGGCCGGTGACCCAGGCGGCGTCGTCGGACAGGAGGAAGGCGGCGGGGCCGGCCACGTCGTCCGGCTCGCCGAGGCGCCGCAGCGGGTAGGCGCGGGCGGCCTCCTCCTCGCGGCCCTCGTACAGAGCACGCGCCAGCTTCGTCTTCACGACGGCGGGCGCGAGCGCGTTGACGCGCGTGACCGGGGCGAGCTCGTCGGCGAGCTGGACCGTCAGGTTGATCAGGGCGGCCTTGGAGACGCCGTAGAACCCGATGTTCGACGCCGACGTCGTGCCCGCCAGGGACGCCATGTTCACGACCGAGCGCAGCCCGGCGGCGGGGCCGGTGGCGGCCGCGACCGCCTCGCGGGTCCACTCCAGCGCGGCGATCACGTTCACCTCGAGGATCTTGCGGGCCACGCCCGTCTCCACCTGCGCGAGCGGCCCGTACGCGGGGTTGATCCCGGCGTTGTTCACCAGGTGGTCCAGCCGCCCGAACCGCTCCACCGTGCGGGCGATCGCGGCGGCGCGGTGCCCGGCGTCGTCCGCCTTGCCCGCGACGCCCAGCGCGCGGTCCGCGCCGAGCCCGGCCACCGCCTCGTCCAGCGTCCCGGCGTCGCGGCCGGTGATGACCACCCGGCCGCCCTCGGCCACCACGCGGCGGGCGATCGCGAGGCCGATCCCCCGGCTCGCCCCGGTCACGAGCGCGACCCGGCCCTCGAACCTGCGCCCGGGGGCGCCTCCGTTGCCCCTGGCGACGTCGTCGTCTGCCACGCGTACCTCCACACCATCGACATACCGTCTGGTCGGTTTGCACGAGGACCGTAGCACGCCACCACGGCCCGGAGATAGAGTGCTGAACGGAAACAGATGTCCCGTACGCATCATTCTGCATTGTGTTGCACGGCGGACCCGGGTGACGGTTGGATGACCTGATGACGACCACGACGTCGAGCATCGCGACGGTGGGGCTCGACGCGGCGCCGAGCCGCCTGTCCGCCCGGCTGGCCACGCACCCCGAGGCGCAGCGCGTGCTCGACCTGGCACGGGACACCTTCATCGAGGGCTACCGCATCGACATGGGCCCCCTGGCCACGCAGCTCGGCGTCGACCGGACGTCGGTGTTCCGCTGGGTCGGCAACCGCGACGCCCTGCTGTCCGAGGTGCTGTGGTCGCTGGCCGTGCCCACCCTGGTGCAGGCCGAGCACGCGAACGAGCACCTGACCGGCGCCGAGCGGCTCGCCGGCCTGCTGACGACGTTCGCGCGCGACCTGATCGTGGCCGACTACTTCCGCGCGTTCCTGCGCCGCGAGCCGGCCCGCTCCCTGCGCCTGCTCACCACCGCGGACAGCCCCATCCAGCGCCGGTTCGTCGCCACCGTCGAGTGGCTGGTGGTCCGCGACCTGGGCACCGAGCCGTTCGACGGCACGATCACCCCCGAGGAGCTCGCGTACCTGCTGGTGCGGGTCTCGGAGTCGCTCACCTACGCCGACCTCATCACCGGCGACGAGCCCAGCCCGGCGCGCGCCCGCACGGCGTTCCGCCACCTGCTCCGGGTCACCTGACAGAGTGAGCCCCATGGATTTCACACGTCCCTACCCGCCGGACCCCTACTCGCTGCTGCCCGCGCCCGCGGTCTTCTCGGTCAAGAGCACCGACCTGACCGACGGCGAGCGCATGCCGGACGCCCACGCCGCGCACGACCGGAACATCTCGCCCGCGCTGGAGTGGAGCGGTTTCCCCGCGGCCACCCGGTCGTTCGTCGTGACGTGCTACGACCCGGACGCGCCGACGCCGATGGGCTACCACCACTGGACAGTCGCCGACCTGCCGGCCGACGTCACGTCGCTGGAGACCGGCGCGGGTGCCCCCGACGGCTCGGGCCTGCCCGCCGGGGCGTTCCAGACCCGCAGCGACGGCCACACCCCGGGGTTCGAGGGCGCCGGCCCGCCGCCCGGTGACCACCCGCACCGCTACATCTTCGCCGTGCACGCGCTCGACGTGGCGCCGGGCGAGCTCGGCCTGGGCCCGGACAACACCAACGCGCAGGTGGCGTTCAACATCTACTTCCACCTGCTCGGCCGCGCCACGCTGACGGCGACGTACAGCCGATGAGCGGCAACGCCACCCTGCCGACGCTGGGCGACCTGGCCTGGGTCCCCGCGCTGGACCACCCGGAGCTGCTCGCCGAGCCGGTGCTCGCGGCGCTGACTGCCTGGGCCGAGGTGGACCCGCGGGTCGCCGGGCAGGTCGCCGTCACCGAGATCGACCCGGATCACGCCGACACCGCCACGCTCAACGAGCTGCACGACCTGCCGCCGGAGGCCTCGGCCAACTGTGTGCTGGTGGCCGGCAAGCGGGCCGAGGAGGAGCGCATCGCGGCGTGCGTGGTGCCCGCCAGCACGTTCGCCGACGTCAACAAGCGCGTACGCAAGCTGCTCGACGTCCGCAAGGCGTCGTTCCTGCCGACCGAGCGCGCGGTGGCCGACTCCGGCATGGAGTACGGCGGCATCACGCCGGTCGGCCTGCCCGAGGAGTACCGCGTGCTGGTGGACTCCCGGTTCACGCAGGACGGCACCATGGCGCTGATGGGGTCGGGCGTGCGGCGCTCCAAGCTGCTCATGCCGGGCCCGCTGCTCTGCGCGATGCCGGGCGTCGAGGTGATCGAGGAGCTGGGCGTCAGCCGCGCGTGACGCGGCCGTCCATCGCGGCGGCCATGCGCTCGGCGAGCTCGGCGGCGTCGAACCGGGCACCCTCCCGCGCGGACAGCGCGGGGCGCACGTAGCGGCGGAACTCCTCGCTGAGCTCCACGTAGTGCTGCAGGCGGGGGCGCGGCGTGGCGTCGTCGAGCGCCTGGCGCAGGGCGTCGCCGGCCGTGCGCTCCGGGTCGTCGGTGCCCCCGGCGCCCCCGGTCGCGAGGTCGGCGAGCGAGGCCGCCAACCCGTCCGTCTCCGCCGGGCGGGCCCAGGGCGCCGCCGGGTCCAGGTACGGCGCCTCGCGGCTCGCGGCGAAGCCGCCGCGCTCGAAGATCATCTGGTGGCTGCGCTCGTCGGTCAGGAACTCCACGAGCCGGCGGGCGGCCACCGGGTAGCGCGTGGCCGCCGCCACGGCGAGGCTCTGCCCGCCCAGCACGCCGCCGCCGGGCACGGGCATGAACCCGACGCGGAACGGCACGGCGTCCTCGCCCCGCAGCACGCGCAGCGCGCGCGGCCAGTGCCGCAGGAACACGGCGTGCCCGGCCGCGAACGCGGCGAGCGAGCCCTGCTCGTCGTACGCGAGCGACGCCGTCGCGCTCTGCCGCTCCGCCAGTGCCTCGACGGTCGCCCCGATCCGCTCGACGTCGTCGAAGACGGGGCGGCCGGCGGCGTCGACCGACACGGCGCCGGCGCCGAGCAGGACCTCCCAGAGGTTGACCGTGAACCCCTCGTAGTCGGCGAGCTGCTGGGCGATCGCGGTGTCCACGGGCGGCCGGTCCAGGCCGGGGCGGTCGCCGCCCAGCGCGGCGACCACCTCGTGCGCGAACCGGTCCAGCCCGGCCCAGCCGCCGGCCACCGGGACCGGGTCGCGCGCGGGGACGGAGTCCCCGTAGAACTCGCTGATCAGGTCCAGGTTGCAGTAGACGAGCCCCACGTCGGAGTTGAACGGCAGCGCGTAGGTCGCGCCGTCCCAGGTGCCCGCGGCCCAGGGCGCCCGCAGGAACCCGGCGGCCGAGGCGCCGTCGAGCACCCGGAGGTAGCCGCTCTGCGCGAACTGCGGCACCCACGGGATGTCCAGGTTGTAGACGTCGGGGCCGGGCGCGCCGGCCTGCGCGGCGGACAGCATGGTGCTGTACGCGAGGTCGGCGTTGCTCGACACCTCGACGATCCGGGCCGGGTGCGCCTCGTGCGCGCGGTTCCAGAGGTCGACCAGTGCCCGGCGCTGGCCGCCGTCGGTCTCGTCGCGGCCGCTGAGGATCGTGAGCTGGTCGCCCGCCCGGAACGTCTCGAGGTCGGCCGGGCCGCCGAACAGGCGCTCCAGGCCGAGCGGGAGCCCCGCGCCCACGACCAGCCCCGCGGCCCCGCCCACGAAGAAGCCCCTGCGGGTGATCCCGTGCGGGCCGCCGCCCGCCGCGCCACCGGTCACGTCACCGCCCTCCCAGCTGCCCGAACAGGCTGTCCAGGGTGCCCTCCAGCTCGCCGAACGAGCTGTCCCAGCACTCGCCGTCCCACTCGGCGGTGATCCGCCGCAGGTCGCTCGCCTGGCACGACGCCTCGCCCACCGCCACCGCGTAGACCCGCACCCCGGCGGCCGACTCGGCCCGGGCCGACCGCACCAGGTCGGCCGCCGTCAGCCGGGCGCCCGGCCCCGCCCCGGGGTGGTTCTCCCCGTCGGTCAGCACCACCAGCGCGGTCAGGTGCCTGCGGGTCGCACCGTCGGGGTCGAGGCCGGCCAGGTAGGACGTCCCCGCGTCGACGGCGTCGTACAGGGGCGTGGCGCCCTCGGGCCGCACGCGGGCCAGGCTCCGGGGCGCGGCGCTGCGCGCCTCGGCGCTCCGGGTCAGGTCCAGGACCGGCCGCGGGCTGGACGCGGCCGCCCCGGAGAAGACCCAGATGCCCGCCTCGTCGGAGCCGCTCAGGTGGCCGAGCGCGTCCAGCACGCCACGCTCGGCCACCTCGGAGCGCTCCCGGGTGCCGTCCGCGGGCCGGTCCATGGAGGCCGACGCGTCCAGCAGCACCAGGACCCGCGCCGGCCGCCGGGCCGCGCGGTACCGGTCCTCGGTGGACAGCACGCGCGTGTACGCGACGCGGTTCGCGCCCGGCTCGGCCACGGCCGCGTCCCGCAGGCCGGGCAGCGGACCGTCCTCGCCCGACGGCGGCTGCCCGTCCAGGCCGCGGACGTGCGCGCCGGCCTCCAGCGCGGCCTGCCCCTGTGCCGTCCCCAGCCACTCGACCAGGGCCTGCGCCCCGCGCGACCGGCGCTCGGCCGGCGGCCCGGCCCAGTCCAGCCGCACCGCCGTGTAGTCCAGGCCGACGGACGAGCCCGGGTAGAACGGCACCAGCGGGACACCGCTGGCCGCGCCGCCCGCCGCGGGGCACCCCACGGCGCCGTCGAGCATGGCGCGCTCCGTGGTCAGGACCGCCACGCGGGGCGGCTGCTCGCCCGACAGCTCGTCGAGGCGGCACAGGAGCGCGCCGTCCGTGCCGATCGGCAGGCCGACCCGTTCGAGCGCGTGCCCGAGGTCGAGCTCGAGGGCCGCGTCGTCGGCCGCCGTGCCGTCGTACAGCGCGACGGTGTGCAGCGCCGCGGCAAAGGACGTGTCGGGGTTGGCCCGTACGACGTCGAGGTCCGCCGCCCCCGCGGCGTCGATCAGCTCGCGGGCCGAGTCGCCCCGCGCCGTCGTCGCGCCCAGTGCCTCCGCGTGCGGCTCGGGGACCGCCAGGACCAGCGGCGACCCCGCCACGACCTGCCGGTCGGCGACCGTGAAGGCCGGACCCGCGGACGCCGCGACGATGTCGGCCTGGGACCGGGACTCCGCGATCCAGACGTCCGGCCGCGGGCCCAGGTCCGACGTGTCCTGGTCCGGGTCGTCGGCCCAGCCGGACGCGAACGCCGCGCGCAGCGCCGGCCAGCCCACGCCGAAGGTGGTCACGTGGTACCGCGGGCAGGAGAACGCCGTGACCGAGTCGCGCTCGAAGGCGTCGGCGGCCGCCGCGAGTCCCGTGGCGCCGTCCTCGGGCACCATCACGGCCAGCTCGGTGGGGTCCTCGCAGGACCGCGCGCGCTGCAGGCCGACCACGATGGTCGTCGTGCCGGCCAGCACCACGACCGTCGCCGCGGCGACGAGGATCCGGTGGCGCCCGGACCAGCGCCACGCGGCGGTGAACCACCGCGCGTACGTCCGCACGCGGACGAGCGCGGCCAGGCCCGACAGGAACAGGACCACCGAGACGACCAGCAGGACGATCTGCGTGCCGCGGTCGACGACGCCCATCGCGGCGGTGCAGATGCCCGCCACCGTGCCGAACACCGCGAACACCGTGGTGCGGTGGTCCCCCCACCACGGCCGGGGACCACCACCCTGGCGTTCGGAACTACCTGGCTGCCCCGTCGCACCCATCCGCCCTCCCAGACGTCAGGGTCCGATATTTACCACATTGACCAGGTGTTTTCCCGGGTCGACGTGGTATTCGGGGTAATTCAGTTCTCCGCGCGGCCCTTGCGCCAGTAACCCATGAACGCGACGGACTTACGGTCCACCTGGCACTCGTTGACCAGATAGCGACGCAGCGCCTTGATGACGCCGGCCTCGCCCGCGAGCCACGCGTACAGCACGGTGTCCTGCGCCAGGGGGCGGCCCGCCTCGTCGACCGGCACCTCCCAGAGGATGCCCGTGTCGATGTCGACGTCGTCCATCTCGCCCGACAGGTCCACGCCCGCGGCGGTCAGCGCCGGCGCCGTGTCCGACGACGGGCGCACACCCATGGCGAGCAGCCGGTCGGCCGCGGCCTGGACCGCCGGGACCAGCACGTCGCCGTGCTCGCGGCCGTCGCGAGCCAGCCAGTGCACGCGGACGCCCTCGGGCGCGCCGAGCTGCCAGCCGTCCTCGGGGTGCGGCACCTCCAGGAAGACCTCGCCCACGGCGTCCGCGGGCAGGGACTCGCAGATCGCGGCGATGGCGGGCACCGCGGTCTCGTCGCCGGCCAGCAGCAGCGCGTGGCTGGACGTCGGCGGCGCGAACTCGACGCCCCCGTGGATGCCGTCGTACTCGGCGTTGGGACCCATGATGACCAGCGGGTCGCCGGCGGCCGCGTTCAGCGCCCAGCGCGAGGCGGGGCCGGTGTCACCGTGCATCACGACGTCGACGTCGACCTCGCGCAGGTCCTGCCGCACCGTGCGGACCGTGTAGGTGCGCATCGGGTTGCGGTGCTCGTCGGGGAGCATGCGCCAGGCGGCGTACCAGTCGGGGTCGTCCCGGCGCAGCGCGTCCCAGCCGCCCTGGGGCGACGGGAGCAGCAGCTTGATGCGCTGGTCGCGGCCGTTGTCCGCGAACTTGTCCAGGTCCGGCCCCGTGAAGGTGAAGCGAACGAAGGACGGGCACAGGCGCGTCACGCGCGCGACCTGGACATCGAACATTCGCGAGGGCTTGACGTCGAGCCCCTCGGTCTTGGTGGTCACGACGGTGAGCCTAACCTAACTTTGCCGGGCCTGTTCCACCCCTTCCGGAGCGCGGGAAAGCCGCGGTCCCTGATACGAAAAGATCACCCCCTCGCCGAGAAAATTAGCCCCTTGGAAACGGTGCATCTCGTCCCATAGACGGGCTAACTTGTCGACGATCCGAACCGCTTCGACGTCCCCCCGGTCAGCAATTGGATCGCTCCCCCAGACAACCTGCATTCGCTGGAGAACGACATCATGATCGACCATTTCGCGCTCGGCTGGGTAACACCCATCCTCTCGTTCCTGCTCTCGTGCGCCGGCTGCGCCGTCGGCCTGACCTGCACCGCCCGCGCCCGCGTCGCCCGCGGCTTCGCCAGCACCGCCTGGCTCGGGCTCGGCGCGATCTCCATCGGCGGCACCGGCATCTGGACCATGCACTTCGTGGCCATGCTCGGGTTCTACGTGCGCGGCACCGAGACCCGCTTCGACGTGCCCCTGACCTTCGCCAGCGGCCTGCTCGCGATCGTGGTCGTGGGCCTCGGCCTGTTCATCGTGCGCGCCGCCGGCGTCGGGCCGGTCGCCCTGCTGGCCGGCGGCCTGGTCACGGGCCTGGGCGTCGCCGCCATGCACTACCTCGGCATGCGCGCCCTGCACGTGGGCGTCGAGATCACCTACGACACGCTCACCGTCGTGCTCTCGGTGATCATCGCGGTCGTCGCCGCGACCGCTGCCCTCTGGCTCTCCGCCAAGGTGCAGACCATCGCCGCGGGCGCCGTCGCCACGGTCGTCATGGGCATCGCCGTCTCCGGCATGCACTACACGGGCATGGCGGCCATGCGGGCGGAGGAGACCGACGCGATCGTCCAGGTCACCTCGGGCATCGGCGTGGGCGCGCTGCTCGGCCCGCTCATCATCGGCGTCACGATCAGCACGATCATGATGCTCCTGGTGGTCGGGCTGGCGCCCAGCCCGCAGGAGATGGAGGCCCAGGAGAAGTTCAAGGGCTGGCAGGGCCGGCAGGACGAGATCCAGCGCGAGAACGCGACGGCCCGGCGGTCCCAGCTGCTCTGAGGTGCCGCCTGACGCCGGCGCGCCGCGCCGGCGTCAGACCCGCGTGGCCCAGAACGCCACGGCGGACGCCGCGGCGACGTTGAGCGAGTCGACGTCGCCCGCCATCGGGATGCGCACCACGAGGTCGGCGGCCTCGACCGCCCCCTTGGTCAGGCCGTCGCCCTCGGTGCCGAGCACCAGCGCGAGCTTGTCCGGCGGGTTCGCCACCAGCTCGTCGAGGGTGATCGAGTCGTCGGTCAGCGCGAGCGCCGCGACCGTGAACCCGTCCTCGCGCAGGTCGTGCAGGCCCTCGGGCCACGCCTCCACCCGGGTCCACGGCACCTGGAACACGGTGCCCATCGACACGCGCACCGACCGCCGGTAGAGCGGGTCGGAGCAGCGCGGCGAGACGAGCACGGCGTCCACCCCGAGGGCCGCCGCGCTCCGGAACGCGGCACCGACGTTCGTGTGGTCGACGACGTCCTCCAGCACCGCCACGCGGCGCGCACCGGCCCCGCCGCGGGCGTTCGCGAGCAGCTCGTGCACGCCCGGCAGCGGCGGCCGGTGCATCGCGGCCAGGGCGCCCCGGTGCAGGTGGAAACCGGTGATCTCCTTGAGCAGCGGCTCCTCGGCGACGTAGACGGGCGCGCCGCTGGCCGCGATCAGGTCGCTCATCGAGTCGAGCCACTTGGGGGCCATGAGGAACGAGCGCGGCCGGTGGCCAGCGGCGAGCGCCCGCCGGATCACCGTCGAGCTCTCGGCGATGTAGAGCCCCTTGGCCGGTTCGTGCTTGGAGCGCAGGACGACGTCCGTCAGGCTGTTGTAGTCGGCGAGACGCTCGTCGGCGGGATCGTCGATGCGGACGACGTCGAGGGTGGTCACCGGACCATTGTCCCCGACGGTCCGGTCAGATCCGCCCCCGGACGGGGGTGCGCTCTGTCGTGTCGCCGCCGTCGGGCAGCACCATCTCGGCGCGGACGCCGAGCAGGCGCACCTCGCGGCCCGGCTCCATGTCCTCGGCGAGGGCGAGGACGGCGGCGGTCAGCTCCCCGAGCGACCGCGTCGGGGCCGGGAGCTTCTTCGAGCGGTCCCTCGTGAAGAAGGGCGCGTAGCGCACCTTGAGGCCCACCCGGAACACCGGCCGGCCCTCCGCCTCGGTGTCGGCGTGCACCTGCGTGACCAGGTCCCGCAGCGCGGCCTCCACCTGGTCGGGCGTGGTGAGGTTGCGCTGGTAGGTGGTCTCGCGGCTGTGCCCGCGGGCCACCCAGGGCGTGTCGTCGACGACGGCGGAACCGTGCCCCCTGCCCAGGTCGCCGTACCAGGCGCCCATGCGTGGCCCGAACTCGGCGGCCAGGACGTCGGCGTCGGCCGCGGCCAGGTCCGCGACCGTACGGATGCCGAGGGCCGCGAGGCGCTTGGACACCTTGGGTCCGACGCCCCACAGGTCGATGGTGGGCCGCTGCCCCATCACCTCGGACCAGGTCTGCGCGGTGAGGCGGAAGACGCCCGCGGGCTTGCCGAACCCGGTGGCGATCTTCGCGCGGATCTTGTTGTCGCCGATGCCGACCGAGCAGTGCAGGCCGGTGGCGTCGAGGACCGCCCGCTGCACGCGGCGCGCGACCGCCTCCGGGTCGTCGGCGTCGCAGCCGAGGAACGCCTCGTCCCAGCCGAGCACCTCGACCACCGTGCCGAGCCCGCGGAGGGTGTCCATCACGCGCCCGGAGGCCTCGAGGTAGGTCTCGTGGTCGACGGGCAGGATGACCGCGTCCGGCGCCTTGCGGGCGGCGACGCGCAGCGGCATGCCCGACCCGACGCCGAGCTCCCGCGCCTCGTACGAGGCGGTCGAGACCACCGCCCGTTCCGTGGGGTCGCCGCGCCCGCCGACGACGACCTGCCGCCCGGCGAGCTCGGGGCGCCGCAGGACCTCGACCGCGACCAGGAACTGGTCGAGGTCGACGTGCAACACCCAGCGGAAGGCGCGCGGGCCCATGGCACGAGTCTCCCGGAGGGTGCCCGGGATGTCATGCGCCTGGAACGCTCGTTGCCGCGCACCGCCCGGCTGGCACACCGTTATCGTCCCGTTATCTCTGACAGCGAAACTCCTTCCTCTTCCCATGGAGCCCCAAGACTCCATATTCTCCGGGGCAAGGAAAGTTCGTCTCACTCAAGAGGAGAGCTGCGATGAGAACTGCCAGGAATTCCCGGTCCCCCCGCCCGCGCCGCGGCAAGGAACCGGCCCCGCACCCGGCGTTGCCGCAGTCCTACGCGGCGATGATCGAGCGCACGCCGTCGCTGGACGACGCGCAGCTGGAGTCCCTCCTCGAGCGAGCCATCGCCGGAGCGGACGCCGCGCGCACCCTCGACGCCACCGCGGTCTCCCCCAGCCTGCGCGCACAGCTCGAGACCAGGGTCAAGGACGGGCAATACGCGAAGGAGCGTCTCGTCCTCGCCCACCTCCGCCTCGTCCCGGCGATCGCCGGCTCCTACGCGGGCCGCCTGCCGTTCATGGACCTCGTGCAGGAGGGCAACGTCGGCCTGGTCCGCGCCGCCGACTCGTACGACCCCGCGCACGGCACGTTCGCCGCGTACGCCCACCGCTGGGTCCGCCGCTCGATCGTCCGCGCGGTAGCCGCCGCGGAGCAGGCCGAGAGCCCGAGCACGAGCCGGCCCACCCCCGAGCAGAGCATCCTGCGCCGCCGGGTCCGGCAGGCCGTGGCCCGCCTGGACGCCGTCGAGGCGCGTGTCCTGGAGATGCACTTCGGCCTCGTGGACGGCACCACGCGCACCATCGACGAGATCAGCCGCCGCCTCGGTGTGACCAAGGAGCGCGTGGCGCAGATCCTCGAGTCCGCGCTGGCCCGCCTGCGCGACGTCGTCAGCCCGGCTCCCCTCGCTGCGTGACCGCCGGCTGGGCACCCGACTGCCCGGCCGGCGTCAGCCGCGCAAGAACTTCGTCCAGCGCCTCGTGATAAGCCCACGACGCCGGATAGCCCGAGTGCGTCGCCACGGCGAAGAGGTAGGCCGACCGGTCCATCTCCTCCGCCCCGCGGTCGACCTCGTTCACCCCGTAGCCAAGTACCGGGAAGCCCAGGAAGTCGGTGCGCCGCCACAGGTTCACCCACGCGGGCTTCGCACCGCAGGTCAGCAGTGACATCAGCGTGACCTGTTCCCCCGAACCGGGCTCGGGGCCCTCCGGCGTCAACGGCGCCGCCGGAGCCGCCCCGGGTCCGGAACCCTCCACCGCGGCCGCGGCGGCAGCCCTGACCTGCCCGCCCCACGGGTCGGCCGACCAGGCTGGTCCGGTGCAGGGCGGCTCGCCGGTCGCCGTCGGGCCCAGGAGGTCCGGGAAGAACCGGCCGAAGAACGGGCGCAGCTGCACGCCGTAGGTCAGCAGGCCGAGGCGGCCGTCCGCGGCGTCCGGCGCGGTGTCGGTCACCGGGTTGCCCGCCCGGATCAGGATCACCGCCGCGGCCAGGACGCCGCCCATGGAGTGCGCGGACAGCACCACCCGGCGCGTGGGGGCCACGCGGGCGCGCTCGGCGTCGTCGGCGATGTCGGCGCCGGTCAGCCACGCGTCGACCCGCGAGCGCACCTCGGGCACCACGCGCTCGGCGTAGCTCGGCGGGCCGAACGGGTGGGCGCTGCGCGGCAGGAAGCACATCAGGTCCCACAGCAGGCCCCACGGGCGTCCGGGCACGCCGCCCGAGGCGCCCGCCAGGGCGCTGAGCACCAGCGTCGCCGCGAGCACGCCGAGGGCCGGTACCGCGAGCGACGACAGCCAGGACGGCACCCGGACGATGCCGGTGCCGTCGTGCTGGGCGAGGAGCGGGATGTGGGCGAACAGGGCAGCGACGTAGCAGGCGGCGGCCAGCGCCCCGGCCGCGAGCTCGACCCGGTGCGACATGGCCGCGACCTGACGGCCGCGCAGCACGCGCTCCAGCACCGGGTTGGCGCCGCCGTCGGGGTCCGGCGCCTCGGCGACGGCGCGCCAGGCCGGCGCCGCCGGGCCGTACGGTGGCCCGAGCGTGCGGGGCGCGCCGGGGATCCACAGCGTGCGGGACCGGAGGGTGTCGATGAGGTACGGACCCGCGGCCGCCACGACCAGGAGCACCAGGAACACCAGCGCGATGACCACCGACGTGGTGCCGAACTCGGTGTAGACCGGCGGCACCCGCACGAGGTCGGGGTCGGGCACGGTGCGGTCGATGCCGACCAGGCCGTCCCCGAGCGGCTGCGGCGTCGTGGCGCGCTCGCCGTAGCGCAGCACCCACTGCACCCCCAGCACGAGCAGGCTGGAGTAGACGGTCGCCGCCGCGACGGAGACCAGCAGGAACACGCCCGGTCCGGCCCCGTTCCACCCCTCGGTGGCCCGACGGCGCAGCACCACCGCCGCCAGCACCACCACGACCGGGCTCAGCACGGCGAGCAGCGCGACCGCGACGAGCAGGTAACGCAGGCCCGGGCCCGGCTCGGTGACCAGCACCACGCCCACGCACGCCGTGGCGACCACCGGCACCGCGGACCACGCGGCCACGCCCCGGGTGCCGCGCGTGGTGCGCCAGGCGAGCCCCGTCGCGGCGATGCCGCCCAGGCCGACGCCGAGCAGCGCGGGCACCAGGTCGAGGCCGATCAGGGCGGGCATCGTCTCCGGCTGCGGCCCCGCGAGGCAGGCGGCGCACGCCAGGAGCCAGACCAGCAGCCCGGCGGCGAACACGGCGAGGCCCGCCCGGGCCTTCCAGCGTGGGGTGACGGCCTGGACGCCGTCGTCGTCGGTGCGCAGGGCGACGAACAGGCCCGCGCCCAGCAGGACCACCAGGGCCGCGACCGGGAGCCCGGGGGCAGGCAGGCCGGCGTCGGCGTAGCGGGTCCAGGTGAGGTACTGGCCCGTCAGGGCGAGCGCCGCGCCAAGGTGCGCCCACAGCAGGCCCGAGCCCGAACGCTGCGACCAGAAGCCCGCGCGGTGCAGCGCCGGGCCCGACGGCGCCACGGTGCGCCCCGCCCGCATCACCGAGAACTTGGACTCGAACCGCACCTGGCCGCTGTGCGCCACCGCCACCAGGATCGCGACCAGCAGCACCGGGGCCAGGGACAGCAGCGCCAGGCGGTCGCCGACGTCGAGCCGCGCCAGGCCGTACAGCGCGCTCGGGATGCGGGCGCAGACCGGGACCACCGAGTCGGGCCCCGGGGTCGCCAGCCCGATGCAGCGCGTGCCGATCACCGACAGCGCGACCGTCGCCACGGCCGAGACGAACAGCAGCGTCAGGCCCAGGGAGAACACCCGGGTCAGGGCCGCGGTCGCCTCGGGACGCAGGCTGGGACCGGGGCCAGGCTGGCCGGCGGGCGGCGTCCGCCGGTGCGCGGCGGGGTCGGGGGCGGGGATGCGGCGGGCCCAGTACGCGGCGTTCACCAGGCCGAACGGGACCATGGCCGCCCACAGCAGGCGCACCGCGACCGTGCCCACGAAGCCCAGCACGCCGCCGAACGGGAGGCCGCCGAGCCGCGCCATCGCGCCCCAGGAGTAGGCCTCGCGGCTCACGCCCGCGCGGATCGCGTGCACGTCGCCCGGCGGGAGCGACCGGCCGCGCTCCTCGGCGGCCGGCGTCGGCACCCAGAAGCTGCCCAGGCCGTCGCCACCCGTCTGGGTCACCTCCTCGCGGCGCAGGCCGAGCGTGCCGTGCGGAGGCGTGTTCGCGATGCCGTGGATCCGGAGCTCGAGGACGCTGGGCGCCGGCTCCTGCTCCGCTGGTGGCCGTGGCGTACGGGGCGGGCTTGCGGGCTCGCTGTCCATACCGCCAAAACTAGGGCGGGCCTGCGGCTGCGCGCATGTCGCCACGCGCGAGACCGGCCGGATCCGCCTCACGGCGCGAGCGTCACCGCCACCACCGCCGCGGCCAGCAGCACGTCGAAGACCACGCACGTCTCGGCGTACCAGCGCCACACCACGGCGCCGGCCCGGTGGTGGAACGCGTCCCAGACCGCGTGGCCCACCAGGCCGGCCGCGACCACGTACGCCCCGGTGTCCTGCCCCGCCAGCACCGTGGCCAGCACGGCGACCCCCGCGAAGACCGCGAGCCCAGCGGCCTGCAGCAGGACCATCTGCCGGCCGCGGATGCTGCGGCGCACGAGCCCGACCACCGGGTAGACGAGCGCGACCGCCAGGATCAGCCACGGCGGCAGGGCGCCCACGCCGCCCGCGAGGGTCAGGGCGAGCAGCGTCAGCCCGAGCAGCACGGGCCAGCGGCGGCGCAGCCACGCCAGGTCGAACCCGTGGACGTGCTGGGTGTACTCGGCCGGGCGCAGCAGCATCGCCGCCGCCATGGCCGGGACCATCAGCACGTGGCCCCAGAGCATCACGTCGCCCGCGGTGGCGGCCCCGGCCCAGAACAGCGCCAGCAGCACCGCGAACGGCACCGCCATGGCGGCGTTCATCTCCCAGATCGCGCGCCACGAGTGCCGCCGCAGGCGCATCCACACCGTCATCGCGGCGACCATGTCCAGGAGCATCACCACGGCGCCGACGTCGGGCCGGCCCAGCGCCGCCTCCACCCCGAGCGCGGCGCCCGCCCAGTCCCAGGCCGGGCCCAACAGCAGCATGCCGAGCACCATCACCACGACCATCTCGGCCAGGTGCGCCAGGAACCTGCCGACCGTCCGCGCCCTCGTGGCGGGGGCGGCGGTGTGGACCGCGGTGTCTCCCGTGCCGTCGCCGTGCCGTGCCGTCGTGCCCGTGTGCGCCGTCGTCTGCGTCATCGCTCCGTCTCCTCGTTCCGTGCGGCGCTCCTCGCCGCGCTGTTCTCCACGCTGTCCGACGGCGACGACGGCCTGTAGTGCGAGACCGCACCCCTGCTCGGGCACCTGTCACAAGGTCGTATGACAGATGTCATCGGGGCCTCGCGGTACGCCCCGGACCGGCGGCGACGCTGGCAGGATGGCGTCATGAGCACCGGCCCGGCCGTCGCGGACGACGGCGGCAGCGGACTCGCGAGCTTCCGCCGCAACGTCTGGTGGGGGCTGGCGGGCACGGTGGCGTGCGTGCTCGGATTCGCCGTCGGCGACTGGGTGCTCGACCCCGACGTGCCCGCCGGGCTGCGCGCCCTGACCGGCCTGGCCACCGCCACCACGATCGTGGCGTGCGGCGCGCTGCTCGGGCGGCGCATGCGGGACCAGGCGCCGTCCACCGGCTGGCTCGTGACCGCGGCCTGCGCGGCCGTGCTCGCCGGCGCGGTGCCGCTGGCGGCCGGCAACTTCGGCATCTGGTCCATCGCGCCCGCCGCCACCGTGTCGGTGCTGGTCATGTTCCTGCCCACCCGCCGGGCGTGGCAGTCCCTCGGCGTCGCCCTGGTCGCGCTGCCCCTGGTCGGCCTCGTGACGGCCCTGGCCACGGGCGAGCCCAACGTGGCGCACGCGGTGTGGATGCCCGCCCTGATGGTCGTCGCGTTCGGCCCCGCCATGCTGGGCATGGTCCGCGCCTGGCAGGTGACGGCCCGGCTGGACGACGCGCGGCGGCTGGCCGGACAGCTCGCCGTTGCGGACGAGCGGCTGCGGTTCGCCGCCGACCTGCACGACATCCAGGGCCATCACCTCCAGGTGATCGCCCTGAAGAGCGAGCTCGCCGCGCGGCTCGCGGAGGCCGACCCGGCCCGCGCCGCCGAGCAGATGCGCGAGGTGCAGCAGCTCGCCGGGGACGCCCTGCGCGAGACCCGGGCGCTGGTGCAGGGCTACCGGCGAACCACGCTCGACGCGGAGATCGCCAACGCCTCCCGGGTCCTGGCCGCCGCGGGCGTGGCGGTCCGGGCCGACGTCGACGCCGACCTCGCGGCGTCCCTGCCGCAGGCGCCGCGCAGCCTGCTGGGCCTCGTGGTGCGCGAGGCCACCACCAACGTGCTGCGGCACAGCCACGCCACGCGCGCGGCGATCGTCCTGCTGCCCGACGACGCCGGGGCGCGCCTCGTGATCGACAACGACGGCGCGCGCCCGGCCGGGTCGGGGACGGGGGCCACGAACGGGGGCGGGAACGGGACGGCGTCGGACGGCACGGGTCTGGTGTCGCTCGCGGAGCGCCTCGACGCCGTCGGCGGGCGTCTGTCCTGGGTGAGCGACGACGACCGGTTCGTCGTGACCGCTACGGTGACCGGATGATCCGCCTGCTGCTGGCCGACGACGAGGAGCTGCTGCGCGGGGCGCTGTCCGCCCTGCTCGACCTCGAGGACGACCTGACGGTCGTGGCGCAGGCCGCCACCACCACGGACGCCGTGCGGCTCGCGGAACGGCACCGGCCCGACGTCGCCGTGCTCGACCTGGAGATGCCACCCACCGACGGGCTGCACGCGGCCGGGCAGATCCTGGCGGCCGCCGACGGCACGCCGCCGCGCGTCATCATCGTCACGCGGCACGCGCGCCCCGCCGTCCTGCGCCGGGCGCTGGCCGCCGGGGTGAGCGGGTTCGTGCCCAAGTCGACGCCCGCGGCGCGGCTCGCGCAGATCGTGCGCGACGTCGCCGTCGGGCACCGGTACGTGGACCCCGAGATCGCGGCCTCCGCGCTCACGGAGAACGAGTGCCCGCTCACCGACCGCGAGCTGGAGGTGCTGCGGGCGGCCCGGGCGGGCGCGCAGGTGTCCGACATCGCGGCCGCCGTGCACCTCGCGCCGGGCACGGTGCGCAACTACCTGTCCTCCGCGATGGCCAAGCTCGGCGTCGCGACCCGGCACGCGGCCGCCCACCGTGCGTGGGAGGAGGGCTGGATCTGAGGCCGCGGGCTGACGGGACATCGATGACCTGTTCCGGAGGCAGTGGTCGTGGGGGTGCTGGTGCTGGTGCTGGTGCTGGTGCTGGTGCTGGTGCTGGTGCTGGTGCTGCGATGAGCGTCCTGCGACTCGGGTAGGGGCGCGGCTGGGCCGGCTCATCGAGCGGGCCCAGGCGGAGGGGCGCGCGGAGGTGCTCGCCGGGCGGGGCTGAGGGCTTCGCCCCGGGCGGGTCTCGTTGCCTGATCGTTGATTCCCAGGATTCAGTGGTCGTGGGTCGCGGGTCGCGGGTCGCGGGTCGCGGGTCGCGGGTCGCGGCGCGGGTCGCGGGTCGCGGGTCGCGGGTCGCGGGTCGCGGTGCGGTGTTGGGCGAGGTGCTGGTGCGGGCGTTCGTGAGGTTCGTGCACCCCCGAGCTTCTGGCGCGATCGACGAGACGGGCGGGCAGATCCTGGTCGCTGATGTCCCGCTATCCACAGGGTCGGCAGCCGGATTCTGCTGCTGGCAGATCGAGCCGGTTCGGCGAGCGGTGCGTACGGGTGTGCCATATTTTGATGGCATGACGCGAACCGGTGTAGTGCCAGAACGAGCAGGCGAGCAGCCTGCTCGTTCGGTGCTGCCCGGGAATGGGCCGGAGCTGCCTGGTGGGTCGAGACTGCCCGGCGGGTCGAGGCGACTCGGCGCGTCGGTGCTGCCGGACGGTGCCGGGTCGCCGGGAACCGCGGGTGCGTCCGGTGCCACGGGAGCCGCCGATGCGCCCGCGCATGGCGGAGCCGTGGACGTGGCGGGTGTGCGGGCGGTACGGGAGGCCCTGGCGGAGATGATCTTGCCCGGAGCCGCTGACATCCGGTCTGGTGCCGTGGTCTCGGGCGCGATGCAGGCCGAGTGGGTAGACCTGCTCGGCGAACTGGAGGCCGTGAAGAGCGCGATCACCGCGACGCAGGCCCGCCTCGCGGTCGTTTTGGATGAGGCGACACGTGCTGGTGAGGCCGCGCAGAGCATCCGGGCCGACCGGCGTGGTCGTGGTGTCCCGAACC
Source organism: Promicromonospora sp. NPDC057488 (assembly GCF_042802395.1). Taxonomy (NCBI): domain Bacteria; kingdom Bacillati; phylum Actinomycetota; class Actinomycetes; order Micrococcales; family Promicromonosporaceae; genus Promicromonospora; species Promicromonospora sp. NPDC057488. Next base: position 4,757 of record NZ_JBHVEG010000036.1, on the reverse strand, counting down.
AGGTCGGTGCTGCCCTCCGGGTGAGCCCGCATGCGGGGGCGGGGTTCGTGTCCACGTCCAGGGTGTGGGTGACCCAGATGCCCCACACGTTCAGCGCGTTGCAGGCCGGGGTGCTGTCGCAGTGGCGGGCGACCCTTCTGGTGCGGGAGACGTCGCACCTGTGCGTGGAGCACCGTGCCCTGATCGACGAGGAGATCTGCGGACCCACCCACCTGGCCGAGCTGGCCCGGATGAGCACCCGCCGCCTCGTGGCCCGGATCAAGGAACTGGCCGCACAGCTCGACGTACACGCCTGCGTGAAGCGCAACGCCCGTGCCGTGACCGAACGCCGCGTCTCCATCCGCCCGGCACCGGACCTGATGGTGTACCTGACCGCGCTGGTGCCGATGGCGCAGGGTGTGCAGGCCTACGCCCAGCTCAAGGCCACCGCTGAGTCTGCCAAGGCGTCCGGGGATGAGCGTGGGGTGGGTCAGATCATGGCCGACACCCTCATCGAACGCGTCACCGTCCGCGAGCCCGGGCAGGCGAACGATGTGCCGGTCACGATCAACCTGCTCGTCTCTGACGACACCCTCCTCGCCGGTGGCGGCCAGCCCGGTGTGGTGGTCGAGGGCGCACCAGCAGGTGTGGGCGTGGTCCCAGCACCGGTCGCCAGGAACCTCGCCGCACAGGCGATCGACACGGACTCGGCCTGGCTGCGCAGCATCTACGTGAACCCGTACGGTCGGCTGCTGGCGACGACGTCGACGTCCCGGTTCCACCCGCAGGGCCTCGCAGCGTTGTTGCGGGCCAGGGAGCAGGGCATCTGCGCGACGACCTGGTGCGATGCCCCGGTCCGGCACACCGACCACGTCACCCCACACGCCGAGGGCGGCCTGACCAGCCTCGACAACGGTCAAGGCCTGTGCGCCCGCTGCAATCACGCCAAGCAGGCATCGGGCTGGCACCAGAAGACCACCCAGCTCAACGGCCTCCACGCCGTCGAGACGGTCACTCCGACCGGGCACACGTACGTCTCCGTCGCGCCCACACCGCCGGCACCGGTCAGGACCTGGGACACGGCACCCGCGCGTGACACGTCCTCCGTCCCAGACGAGTCCTCCGTCCCTGCTACTGCCTCAGCCCGTGAGACGGCATCGATCGTGGGCTCTACCAGGCTCGGCGACACGTCGGCAGACCGGCCGGCACGCGTCACAGACTCCGCAACACCCAGTAACAAGCCGGCGACCGCTGCGGCGGGACCGACCCTCGACCCGGACCAGGCCGGGGACCCCGCAACGACACCTCTCGCGCCGACGACCGACGAGCCCGACCACGTTCCGGACACCACGCCGACCCGCGATCGCACCACGACACCACCCTGGACCCCGGCGGTCGGCATGTCCGGCCCGGCACCCGGCCGCACCCCACGCAGCCGCTACCAGATCGGCTGCCAGCCCACCCACGACCGAGACGCCATCCCCTACCGACCGAGCGCCCCGCCCCGCCAGCCACGCGCGGCGCAGCAACCACAGCAACGGCCGGGCAATCGGGCACCCGGCCGGTCCCGACGCGCCGACCTCTCCTGGACCCACCCCACCTGAGGCACACCCATGGCCAACGACAGCCGAGAGGTCACCCACCGCACCCTCTGGAGCTGCCTCTCTAGCTGTCGCTCGCCTCGCGGTCGCCGTCGACGTAGAACCAGCGGCCGCCGGTGCGGACGAACCGGCTGGTCTCGTGCAGGCTGCCGCGCACGCCCGTGTCCGGGTACCGGTAGAAGGCGGTGAACTCCACGATGCCGCTGGTGTCGAACGGGCCGCCGCGCTCGGTGCGGTGGATGTCGAGGCGGCGCCACTGCTCGTCGCCGACGCCGGCGCTGTCCGGACGGGTCTGCGGCGCCCAGGTCGCGAGCAGGTAGGCGTCGTCGCCCACGGCGAAGGCCGAGTAGCGCGAGCGCATCAGCGCCTCGGCCGTCGGGGCCGTCGCAGCGCCGGAGTGGAAGCGCCCGCAGCAGGCGCCGTAGGTGTCGCCGGAGAGGCAGGGGCAGCGGTCGTCGTCGTGCACCAGGCGATCTTCGCACCTCGGGCGGGTGCGGGGTGCTTACGCGAACGTCTCGTGGCCGAGCACGGCGAGCAGGCGGACCTTCTCCTCGGCCTCGGTGTTCGGGGCCGGGGTCAGCACCAGGAGGGCCTGGGCCTGGTCCTCGGTGAACAGCGCCTGGCAGTCCACGTCGATGCGGCCGAGCTCGGGGTGCACCAGCGTCTTGTGGTCCTCGAACCGGCGGGCCACCTCGTGCAGCTCCCAGAGCCGCACGAACTCGGGGCTCTGGCGCAGCAGGGCGCGCAGCACCTCGTCGGCGGGCGAGCCAGGGCCGGCCGCCGCATGGGCCGCGCGCAGGGACGCGACCTGGCTGCGGGCCTGCCGCTCGTGGTCCTCGGGCGGGTACACGTCCCGGGAGGCCGGGTCGGTGAACCATCGGTAGGCGGAGCTGCGGGCCAGACCCGTGGTGGGCGCCGGGCCGAAGATCGCCTCGGCGAGGCGGTTCTGCACGAGCGTCTGGCCCAGGCTCGAGATGATCAGCGCCGGGGTGTCCTCCAGCCGGTCCAGCACGCGCAGCAGGGCGGGCGCCACGTGGGAGTCGGCGGGCGTGCGCCGCGGCACGCCGTGCCCGGCGAGGCGGAACAGGTAGTCGCGCTCCTCGGCGGTCAGGCGCAGCGACCGCGCCAGGGCGGCGAGCATCTGCTCCGAGGGCTGCGGCCCGCGCTGCTGCTCGAGCCGCGCGTAGTAGTCCACGGACATCCCCGTCAGGGCGGCGACCTCCTCCCGGCGCAGCCCCGGAGCACGACGGCGGGGCCCGGGCACCAGGCCGACATCGGACGGGCGCAGCGCCTCACGGCGTCGGCGGAGGAAGTCGGCGAGGGCTGCGCGGTTCATGCCCCCATGGTGCGCCGCACCCGCCGGGTGAGCCAGGGACCGCCGGTCCCTGGTTCACCAGGTCTCTCCCGCCGACGGCGCCGAGGCCGCACGGTGGAGCCATGAACACATCCGGAAACACCGTCTTCATCCCCGGCGGCACGCGCGGCATCGGCCTCGCCCTCGCCGTCCGCCTCCAGGAGCTGGGCAACACCGTGGTCGTCGGCGGCCGCGACGTCTCGGTCCTGGACACGCTGGCCGCCGCGCACGGGTTCGGCACCGTGCGCGTCGACACCAGCGACGCCGCCTCGATCGCCGCGGCATCCGCCGACGTCATCGAGCGCTTCCCCGAGGTGAACGTGCTGGTGCCCATGGCCGGGATCATGCGCGCCGAGGACTGGCGCACCCCCGGCTTCCTGCCGGACGCCGAGGCCACGGTCGTCACCAACGTGCTCGGCCCGATCCGCCTGATCGCCGCGTTCACCGAGCACCTGCAGAGCCGCCCCGCGGCGACGATCCTCACCGTGTCGTCGGGCCTGGCGTTCTCGCCGCTGCGCGTGACGCCGACGTACAACGCGACCAAGGCCGCGGTCCACATGCTGTCGGAGAGCATCCGCCTGCAGCTCGCCGGCACGAGCGTCTCGGTGGTCGAGCTGGAGCCGCCGTCGGTGCAGACCGACCTCATGCCCGGGCACGCCGACAACCCGCACGCCATGCCGCTGGCCGAGTTCATCGACGAGGCGCTCTCGCTCCTGCAGAGCCAGCCGGACGCCCACGAGATCCAGGTGGAGCGGGTCAAGTTCCTCCGCTACGCGGAGGTCCGCGGCGACTACGACCAGGTGGTGGCCACGCTCAACGCCACCGACCCGCACGCGGCCGCCGCGAGCTGACGGCCCGCGCGGCTCAGGGGGCGGCCTCCTCAGGCAGGACCACGAGGAGGTCGCCCGGGGTGCAGCCGAGCGCGTCGCAGATCGCAGTGAGCGTGGAGAAGCGGATCGCCCGGGCGCGGTCGTTCTTGAGAACCGACAGGTTCACCACCGTGACGCCCACCAGCTCCGCGAGGCGCGCCAGCGTCATACCGCGCTCGGCCAGGAGCTCGTCGAGGCGGCAGTGCACCCGGGCTTCGTCGTCGTCCGCCGGCATCAGACCAGGCCCTCCGTGTCGCGCTTGAAGCGCGACCCGCGCTGGAACGCGTACCCGACAGCGCCGAGCAGGAACCCGGCCAGGAGCAGCCGCATGTCTATGCCGAGCACCACTCCTTGGCCGAAACCCGCGCCGACGCTCGCCAGCGCGCTGCTCCCCGCCGTCCCCTGCAGCGACGGGATCAGCAAGGAGGTCACGACCAGGACCGCCGCCGCGGTGTTCACCGCCACCAGGTTCCCCCTGGTGAAGAACTCGCCGCGGAAGAACGACCAGCCCAGCAGCGCGAAGCAGGCCGCGACCACCAGGATCGTGACGGGCGGCAGCACGGCGGCGGCCAGCACCAGCGCGAGCGGCACGGCGTCCAGACCGGAGACCCGCACCACCGCCTCGGTGGCCTCGGCCGTCACCGCGCCGTCCAGGACCAGCTCGTGCGCCACGCCGTCGAGGTCGACCCGCACCGGGACGTCCCGGTTGGGCAGGATCCGCGCCAGCTCGCGAACGATCGCCAGGACCCCGGCGAGAGCGGACAGGCCGGCCGCGAGCACCAGCGCCACGAAGTCGGGCCGCGGACCGTTCAACCATCGCCTTGCCATCGTCAGTCACCTCTCGGTCGCCATATCGTTTGTCGATACTATCGAAACACGATATGCCCGCCCACGTCAACGGCGTCGCCGCCACGGTGCCGGCCCCGTGGCGGCGACGAAGAAACGACCATGCGG
>NZ_JBHVEG010000035.1:0-43808 GCF_042802395.1 Promicromonospora sp. NPDC057488 | reverse complement strand
GCCGCGCTTCCGCGCCGTCGCCCTGCCGCCGAGCCACCCGGCCTCGGCCTGCCGCCGAGCCACCCGGCCTCGGCCTGCCGCCGAGCCACCCGGCCTCGGCCTGCCGCCGAGCCACCCGGCCTCGGCCTGCCGCCGAGCCACCCGGCCCCGGCCTGCCGCCGAGCCACCCGGCCCCGCCCTGCCGCCGAGCTGCCCGCCCTGCTACTCCAGCGGGCCCAGGAGGGACTGGGCCACCGTGGCGTGGGCGGCGTCGTCGCTGGAGGGGTGGAAGATGCCCGCGAGCACGTCCCGGTACAGCCGGCCCAGCTCGGAGCCGTTGAAGTAGGTGGAGCCGCCGGAGACCCGCACCGCCTGGTCCACGATCTCGCGCGCCGCGTCGGTGACACGCACCTTGAGGCCGGCCGTGGCGCGGAACCAGCCCGCGCCGCGGTCCAGCGCCGGGTCCGCGGCCGAGGCGTCGAGGTCGGCGGTGATCCCGTCGAGCTGGAGCCACACGCTGTCCAGGGCCAGCGCCATGTCGGCGATGCGGCGGCGGACGTCGGGGTCCTGGGCGTAGGACTTGCCTGTCTTCATCGACGTCCGCTTGCCCACGGCCTCGACCGCGAGCTCCAGCGCGCGGTCCGCGATCCCCGCGTACACCGACGACAGCAGCACCTCGAACGACGTGAAGATGCCCAGCACGTACGGGTCCAGCGAGGGTCCGGGCGGCAGCATGCGCAGCACCCGGTCGGCGGGCGCGTGGGCGCCGTCGAGCACCGTGGAGCGCGACTGGGAGGCGCGCATGCCGATGGTGTCCCAGTCGTCGAGGATCTCGAACCCGCCGCCCTCGCGGGTGATGAACGCGTGCACCAGGCGCGCCGAGCCGCTGCGGCCGCGCAGAATCCCGGTCTTCTCCAGGCCGAGCACGCCGAGCCGCGTCCAGGCGGGGGAGTTCGAGGTGAAGATCTTTCTGCCGTGGAACGTGAATCCCCCGTTGCCGTCGGACCGCGCCTCCGTGCGCGAGCCGAGCAGCACCAGGTCGTTGCCCGGCTCCGAGTAGCCGAAGCCGAACACCTCGCCGGTCGCGGCCTCCCGCAGCAGCCAGTCCAGCGACGAGTCGCCGCGTTCGTGCAGGTAGCGGCCCACGCCCACCCAGACGTGGTGCATGTTCACGGCCAGCGCCGTGGCCGGCGCGTGCGCGGCCAGGCGGGCCTGCAGGCGGGCGGTCTGCCGCAGCGTGAGCCCGGCCCCGCCGAGGGCGGTGGGGACCATCGCGCCGAGGTAGCCGGCGGCCTGGAGGTCGGCCAGGTCCTCGGAGAAGAAGGCGTTGTCCCGGTCGTAGTCGGCGGCACGGCGGCGGATGTCGGCAAGCAGCTCGTCGGACAGTAGATCGGTCACGTCACGAGGCTAACCCTGGGACGGGCCCGGATGGGGGTGCTCGGGTGTCGGAAGTGTCGCAGTTGGCGTGCCCGGCCGCAGTCGCCGGGCGCGGACCGCCGCGTAGAGCTCCGCCGCGGCGCGCGGGTCGTTGATGTCGCGGCCGGTCAGGTCGGCGACGCGCGCCAGCCGGTTCAGCACCGTGTTCCGGTGGCAGTGCAGGGCCGTCGCGGCCCTGGTGCCCGACCCGCCGTGCTCGAACCACGCCTCGACCGTGGCGAGCAGCAGCTCCTCGTCCCGGGGGTCGCGCTCCCGCAGCCCGCCCAGGACGGCGTGCGCGAGCTCGGCGGCGCGCTCGTCGTCGGCCACCAGCAGGGCGTCCAGCGGACGGTCGCCGAAGCACGACAGCCCGGCGTGCCCCGGCGCCAGCGACCGCACCGCGGTGCGGGCCTGCGCGAGGGCCGCTGGGGCGCCGGCGAGGCTGGTGAACGGGCGGCTCGCGCCCGTTCGCGCGCCCGCCGCGAGCCCGGCCAGCACGTCGTGGGCGTCGTCCGAGGTGGGCGCGGCGACCAGGGCCAGCCGGTCGCCGTCGTGAGTGAGCCAGCGGGTGGTCACCGCGCCCTCCGGGTGGTCCGGCCCGGAGGCGGACGACGGGGCGGGCGACGGGACGGGCGACGGGACGGGCGACGGTACGGGCGGCGGAGCGGGAGCCGGCCCTGCCCCCGGCGCTGGGACCACGACCGCGACCACCAGCATGACGTCGGCCGGCAGGCCGAGCGCCCGCCGCGCGGTCTCCAGGTCGTGCACCGCGCCGGTCAGGACGCCGCGCAGCAGCTCGGTGCGGGCCACGTTCTCGCCGAACCCGGCCGCGGCCTCCAGGTGGCTGCGCACCGCCACGTTGGAGGACCGGTCGATCGCGGACCACACCCGCGACGACGCGCGCAGCAGCGCGGCGGTGTCGCTCTGGTGGCGCAGCCGCCGGGCGAGCTCCTCCCAGATGCGCAGCCCGGCCAGCCGGTAGGCGTCCTGGAGCAGGTCGAGCTGGATGCCTTCGGCGGCCGTGACCCGGCCGGTCTCGCGGGCGGGCGCGAGCGACGAGGTCTCACCGGCCAGGGCGGTGAGGATCTCCGCCACGTTCGCCCGGACCAGCGGCTGCACGACGGCGGCGGGCAGCCGGGTCTCCTGGTAGACGGGCTCCGCGTGCAGGATGCCGTCGGCGACCTGCTCACTCAGCAGGTCCAGCGCATCGCGGAGGTCATGACGCCCAGTCGCGGCGATGTCCGACATGCCAGGCAGCCTAATCGCGGCGCGGTCGTTGTGCATCGAAGACCGATCTGTAAAGCGGATCGATCGGTCGGTCCGGCGCGACGGGGTCTCGCCCCGGACCGCTTTCGCCCCCTAGGCTATTGGAGCGCCGGTCAACGAAGATCGGCCCGGCGGTTGAGAAGAAGCGCGATCGAACGAGCGCGATCGAACGAGCCCGGTCGAACGAGCCCGATCGAACGAGCGCAGTCGAAGGAGACAGCTGATGAGCGTGACGGACACGCAAGCCACCACCGAGCGCGAGCTCGACCAGGCGGTCGAGGAGCTCAAGGTCGGTGCCGAGCGATGGGCCCAGCTGCCCGTCGCCGACCGGGGAGCGTTGTTCCGCCAGGTCCAGGCGTCGATCGCCGAGGTCGCGGACGAATGGGCCACGACCGCCGCGCGGGCCAAGCACGTCGACCCGGCCGCGCCGTACGCGGGCGAGGAGTGGATGACCGGCCCGTACGGCGCGCTGGAGAGCGCCGCCGCCTACGCGCGGTCCTACGCGGCGCTCGCGAGGGGTCGCTCGACGCTCGACGGGCTCCGGGTGGGCCAGGCCCCGGGCGGCCGCGTGTCGGTCCGGGTGCTTCCGCGTACCGCCAAGGAGTGGGTGCTGTTCAACGGCATCCGGGCCGAGGTCTGGATGCCGCCGGGCGTGAGCGAGCGGCAGGTGCGCTCCGAGGCCGGGCTGGGCGCGGACCGGGTCGGCGAGTACGGCGGCGTCGGGCTCGTGCTGGGCGCCGGCAACATCTCGTCGATCGCGCCGCTGGACGCGTTCTACGAGCTGGTCGCGCACAACCGCGCCTCCATCGTGAAGCTCAACCCCACGTTCGCCGCGCTGCTCGACGTCTACCGCCGGGCACTGGCGCCCCTGATCGACGTCGGCGTGGTCCGGGTGGTCACCGGCGACGGCGCAGTCGGGGCCTACCTGACGGGGCACCCCGGTATCGACAAGGTGCACATCACCGGCTCCGCCGCGACGCACGACGCCATCGTGTGGGGCACCGGCGAGGAGGCCGAGCGGCGCCGGGCCGATGATGACCCCAAGCTCAAGGTGCCGATCACGAGCGAGCTCGGCGGCGTCGCGCCCATGATCGTGGTGCCGGGCCGGTGGACCGCCGCCGACCTGCGCTACCAGGCCGAGCACCTGGTCTCGATGCGCCTGCACAACGCGGGCCACAACTGCATCGCCGGCCAGATGGTGGTGCTGTCGGCCGACTGGCCGCAGAAGGACGACTTCCTGGCCGAGCTGCGCGCCGCGCTGGCGCGGATGCCGGCGCGCGACCCGTGGTACCCCGGCACCGCGGACAAGGTCGCGCGGGCGAACGGCGCGCACCCCGAGGCCGAGCACCTGGCCGGCCGGATCCTGACCGAGGTGGCCCCGGGCGACCCGGCGTGCACCGACGAGTACTTCGCGCCCGTGCTGGCCTGGACCCAGCTGCCCGGTACCGGCGCGGAGTTCCTGGAGGCCGCCGTCGGCTTCGCCAACGACTCCCTGTACGGCACGCTCGGCGCCAACGTGCTGGTGCGGCCGCGGGACCGCCGGGCGATGGGCGCCGCGTTCGACCACGCGATCGCGGACCTGCGCTACGGCAACATCGCGATCAACGCGTGGACGGGCCTGAGCTTCCTGCTGGCGGGCGCCACGTGGGGCGCGTTCCCCGGCCACACGGTGGCCGACGTCGGCTCGGGGATCGACGTGGTGCACAACGGGCACCTGCTCTCCGGACCCGAGCGGAGCGTGGTGACGGGCGCCTTCCGGCCGTTCCCGCGCAGCGTGCTGCACGGCGAGCCCTCGCTCTTCCCCAAGCCGCCGTGGTTCAGTGGTTCCCGGAGCGTGACGGACACGGGCCGGCAGCTGACCCGCTACGCGGCGGCGCCGTCGTGGGGGCGGCTGGTGCCGGTCCTGCTCGCGGCGTTCCGTGCCTGACGGCGGCGTGGCGTGACGGCGGCGTCGTACGCCACGATGCCTTTCGCGCCGGTCCAACGGTGGGCCGGCGACCTGACAGAGGGAGTCCGACGATGGTGATCCGCAGCCCGCTGCCCGACGTGGAGATCCCGCCCGTCAGCGTGTACGAGTACCTGTTCGGCACCATCACGGACGCGGAGCTGGAGCGGGTCGCGGTGGTGGACGGCGTCAGCGGCGCGGCCACCTCGTTCCGTTCGCTGGTGGCCCAGATCGACGCCGTGGCGGGCGCCGTGGCGGCTCGGGGCCTCGGGGTGGGCGACGTCGTCGCGCTGCACGCGCCGAACGTGCCCGCCTACGTGACCGTGTTCCACGGCCTGCTGCGTGCCGGGGTGACCGTGACCACGGTCAACGCGCTGGCCAGCGCGCAGGAGATCACCAAGCAGCTCGCCGACTCGGGCGCCCGGCTCCTGGTCACCGTCTCGCCGCTGCTCGCGGCGGGGGAGGCGGGCGCCAAGGGCGCCGGCCTCGGGGACGACCAGATCGTCGTGCTCGACGGCGGCGGCGCTGGTGACGGCTCGGGCCACACCTCCCTGGCCGACCTGCTGGCCGACCCGCACCCCGCCCCCGACGTGACGTTCGACCCGGCCACGCACCTTGCCGTGCTGCCGTACTCGTCCGGCACCACGGGCCGCCCCAAGGGCGTCATGCTGACGCACACCAACCTCGTGGCGAACGTCGCGCAGTCCATGGCCATCGGCGTGGGGTCCGACGACGTGGTGCCGTGCGTGCTGCCGTTCTTCCACATCTACGGCATGACGGTGCTGCTCAACCTGGCCCTGCGCACCCGCGCCCGGCTCGTGACGCTGCCGCGCTTCGACCTGGCGCAGTACCTCGGCGTGATCCAGGAGCACCGCGCGACCTTCTTGTTCGTGGCGCCGCCCATCGCGCTCGCGCTGGCCAAGCACCCGCTGGTCGACTCCTACGACGTGTCCAGCGTGCGGGCCGTGCTCTCGGGCGCCGCGCCGTTCGGGGAGAGCCTCGCGGGCGCCGTCCGCGAGCGGCTCGGCGAGCACCTGCGGGTGCTGCAGGGGTACGGCATGACCGAGATGTCGCCGGTCTCGCACTGCATCCCGTTCGACCGCCCCGACATCCCGTCCGGGTCGGTGGGGCTGCTGGTGGCGGGCATGGAGGCCAAGATCGTCGACCCGGCCACGGGCGCGGAGATCGACCAGCCCGCCGAGGGCGTCTCCGACCCGGGCGAGCTGCTGTGCCGCGGGCCGAACGTGATGGTCGGCTACCTGGGCAACCCCGAGGCGACGGCGGCCACGCTCGAGCCCGACGGGTTCATGCACACCGGCGACATCGTCACGGTGGACGCCGGCGGCGTCTTCCAGGTGGTCGACCGGCTCAAGGAGCTCATCAAGTACAAGGGCTACCAGGTGCCGCCCGCCGAGCTGGAGGCGCTGCTGCTGTCCCACCCGCTGATCGCGGACGTCGCGGTGATCGGGCTGCCCGACGAGGAGGCCGGCGAGATCCCCAAGGCCTTCGTCGTGCCGGTGGCCGGGGCGTCGCTGACGGAGGCCGAGGTCATCGCGTTCGTGGCCGAGCAGGTGGCGCCCTACAAGAAGGTGCGCTCGGTGGAGTTCATCGAGGCGGTGCCCAAGTCGGCGTCCGGCAAGATCCTGCGCAAGGACCTGCGGGCCACGGCGGGGTAGCCGGGTCCGGTAGGGTCGGGCGCGATGTCGCACCACACTCCTGAACCAGCCTCCGCCGGGGATTCGACGAACCTCGTGCCGACGCCGGGCGCTGCCCGCAAGACCCGCGTCGTGATCCTCTTCGGCGGCCGCTCCGGCGAGCACGGGATCTCCGTCGCCACCGCCGGCGGCGTCATGAGCGCGATCGACCGCTCGAAGTACGAGGTGGTGCCCGTGGGCATCACCCCGAAGGGCCAGTGGGTCATCGCGGCCGACGAGCCCGAGCGCTGGGCGATCACCGACGGCAAGGCGGCCGAGGTCCCGGCGTCCGACGCCGAGGTGGTGCTCCCGCTGACCGTCGGCGACTCGGCGCTGCGCGTCATGGAGCCGGGTCAGGTGCCGTCCGCCCTGGCGGACGTCGACGTGGTGTTCCCGCTGCTGCACGGGCCGTACGGCGAGGACGGGACCGTCCAGGGCCTGCTCGAGCTCGCCGACGCGCGGTACGTCGGGTCGGGCGTGCTGGCGTCCGCCGTCGGCATGGACAAGCACTTCATGAAGATGGTGCTCGCCGGGCACGGCCTGCCGATCGGCCCGTACGCCGTGATCAAGCCGGGCGACTGGGACAACCGCCGTGACGTGGTGCTCCGGACGATCGAGCCCCTGGGGCTGCCGCTGTTCGTCAAGCCGGCCCGCGCGGGCTCGTCGCTCGGCGTCTCCCGCGTGGACTCGCTGGACCAGCTCGACGCCGCCGTCGCCGAGGCGCGCCGGCACGACCCCAAGGTGATCGTCGAGGCGGGCATCGTGGGCCGCGAGATCGAGTGCGCGGTGCTCGGCGGCCGCGGCGGGGAGCGCCCGCGCGCGTCCCTGCCGGGCGAGATCGTGGTCACGGACGAGACCAAGAACGGCTTCTACGACTACGAGGCCAAGTACTTCGACGAGTCCGCGGTGCAGCTGACCTGCCCGGCCGACCTGCCGGACCACGTGATCAAGGAGATCCAGGAGATCGCCGTGCGCACGTTCGAGGCCGTCGGGGCCGAGGGCCTGTCGCGCGTCGACGTGTTCGTCACGCCCGACGACGAGGTGGTCGTCAACGAGATCAACACCATGCCGGGCTTCACGCCGTTCTCGATGTACCCACGCATGTGGGCCGCGTCCGGCGTGCCCTACCCGGAGCTGATCGACGAGCTGATCCAGCTCGCCCTCGAGCGCCCCACCGGCCTGCGCTGATCGCCTGTACCCTGCCTCTGACCAGGGCCGGGACCGTCCGGCGGCCGGTGCTTGAGGAGGCAGGATGCTGGGCGAGCCCCGCTACCGCTACGCGGTGCGCGACGTGCGGGTGGCGAACGGGGTGCTCAGCATCGGGCTGACCTCCTTCGCCCTCGGCAACGTGATGCGGGTCGAGGTGATCAGCGTGGCCAAGCCGCAGCCGATCGGCGCCTGGGCCAACCAGGTCGCGTTCCCGTTCTGCATCGCCGCGGTGGTCCTGCTGCTGCTCCGCATGGCCGGGGCCGACGACATCCCGTGGGAGGCCGCCCTGGCCACGGCCTGCGCGGGCCTGGCGTGGCCGGCCACCCGGGTCTGGCAGCGCACCGGGTTCTGGAGGCCGATCTGGCGGTACCCGGTGTTCGCGCTGCAGATGGTCACGGCCTCCCAGCACGTGCACCGCATCTGCGCGCACGACGACCGGCACCTCGCCGCGCTGGCCGAGCTCGTGGGCGCCGCGATGAAGGACCCGTCGATCCGCTACCACGGCAGCATCCAGCTCATCTCGAACGCCGACTCGCTGCACACGCTGGAGGCGGGGCGGGACTCGATGGTGCGCTGACCTGCTTGCCGGCCGTGCGGCTCAGCGGACGGTCGGGTGCGGGTCCAGGCCGAACCGGACCAGCAGCGCCGAGACCAGGTCCTCGTGCAGCGCCACGTGGTCGCCGAACGCGAACTCCTGGTGCCCGTAGACGGCCATGCACTGCAGGCCGTAGACCTGCCGCCAGCTCGTCACCATGAGGTGGGCGATGCCCAGCGGCAGGTCGTGCCCGCCGACGGCGTCGCGGTACCGGCGCACCTGCTCGGCCAGCTCCGGGTCCAGCTCGTCGTCGGCCGCGAAGGGGACGCCGGACGCGGCCAGCAGGCGGAACAGCGGCACGTAGTGGCCGCCCACCATCTCGGCCATGCGGCGCTGCAGGTCGTGGTTCTCCGGCAGCTCCGAGCGGATGCCGGAGCCGATGATCAGGTCGAACTCCGCGGGGTTGCGCACCGCCCAGTCGAGCGAGGTGCGGGTCGAGGCGACCAGCGCCGCGGCGACGTCGCCGGGCTCCTGCCGGGCGACGGCGGCGCCGAGCGTGTCCAGCACCTCCTCGACGATCAGCACGCAGAGCTGCGCGATCACGTCCTGGCGGTTCTCGAAGTGCCGGTACAGGGCGGGCGGCGTGACGCCGACCTCCTTGGCGATCGCGGCCATCGTGAGCTTGCTCAGGCCGTGCTGCCCGGCGAGCTGGTGGCGGGCGGCGTCGAGCACCTCGCGGTGCAGCTCGTCGCGCAGGCGCTCACGCCGGGACTGGACGGGGGCGTCCGTTTCCCCGGCCGGATGCGTGGCGGGTCGTTCCCGCACGGCTGGGCTCACTGACACTCCTTCGTGGCAGGTACCTGGGTCACGGCGGACGCGAGGTCGGAGATGAACGACGTCGAGTGGTCCTTGGTGACCGCGGGGGGCACGACCACCTCGACCGCGGGCTCGCGGCCGTAGGTGATGAACGACCAGGTGTCCTTGTCGTCGGTGGCGACGATCCAGTCGACCGTGGTCCCGTCGCCCGAGGGCACCTGCTGGCAGTCGCCGACCGGGCCCAGCTGCTCCACGCCGCAGCGCAGCGTGACGGCGGCGCCGGGCTCGCCCCAGGCCGCCGTGGCCTGGGCGTCGGTCGGCACCTTGGGCAGGTCGACGGCCAGCTCGTCCGGGACCGCGAGCACCACCTCGGCGCACAGCGGGTCGGCGGCGTTCGGCGCGACCTCCACCCCGATCGTCCGCGAGCAGCCGGCCAGCGACACGGTGGTGAGGGCGGCGGCGGCCAGTACGACGGCGGTGCGGCGGGTGAAGGTTCGAGCGGGAAGCACGGAGACACGTTACCCGGCCGGGGCGGGTGCCCGTCCCGGGGTCTGCGGGCTGCCGGGTTCTGGCCTGGTCGGGGTTGGGCCAGCGCCGGGCCGGTGCCGGCCGGGGCCGGGTCTCTGCCGGGTCGGTGCCGCACGGGAGGCGGACGGGCCCTTAAGGTCTTCCAGTGACCCGCGTCCGTGACCTCTCCGAGGAGCAGATCCTCGAACGCATCGTCCCCCTGCTGCCCCGGGGGAGCGCCACCCTGCTCGGCCCCGGCGACGACGCCGCCGTGCTCGCCGCCCCCGACGGGCGGTTCGTGGTCAGCACCGACGTGCTCGTCGAGGACCGCCACTTCCGTGCGCGCTGGTCCACGGGCTACGACGTCGGGCGGCGGGCCGCCGCGCAGAACCTCGCCGACATCGCGGCGATGGGCGCCAGGCCGACCGCGCTGGTCACGGCGCTGGTCGTGCCCGGCGAGACCGATGTCGACTGGGTGACGGGGCTGGCGAAGGGCCTGGCCGACGGCTGCGCGCCGGTCGGCGCGGGCGCCGTCGGCGGTGACCTGTCGAGCGGCCCGTGCCTCGTGGTGAGCGTGACCGTGCACGGTGACCTGGAGGGACGCGACGCCGTGCTGCGGTCCGGCGCGCGGCCGGGCGACGTCGTCGCGCACGCCGGGGTGCGTGGCTGGTCGGCCGCCGGGCTGGCGCTGCTGGAGGCCGGCCTGGTGCGCGCGCCGCTCTCCCCGGTGCCGGTCGAGGTGTCCGACGGCGTGCACCTGGAGGACGCGTGGGAGCAGCTGGTCTCCGCGCACCTGCGCCCGGAACCGCCGCTGGCCGCCGGGGTGGCGGCCGCCGACGCGGGCGCGACCGCGATGCTCGACCTGTCCGACGGCCTGCTGCGCGACGCCGGGCGGCTCGCCGCCGCGAGCGGTGTGCGGCTCGACCTCGACCCGGGCGCGTTCGCCGCCGACCGGGACGTGCTGCGCTCGGCGGCCCGGGCCGTGGCCGCCGCGAAGGGCCTGGGCGATCCCGGCTGGGGTCCCGGCCGGTCCGACGTCGACGGGATGCTCGACGGCTGGATCTGGGGCGGCGGGGAGGACCACAGCCTGCTGGCCACGTTCCCGCCGGACGCGGAGCTGCCGACGGGATGGACCGCCGTGGGCCGGGTGCTGGAGGCGGCGGTGGACGGCATGGCGGACGGCGGGGCGGACGGCATCACGTCAGGCGGTGGCGCGGCGCCCGCGCCGGCCGTCACGATCGGCGGCGAGGCCCCCGACGTCGGCCAGGGGTGGGACCACTTCCGGTCGTGACGGGGCGGGCGCGGGGCGGCGCTGCGCTGCGCGGCGCGGCGCTGGGCGGGGCGGGGCGGGGCGGCGCGGCGCTGGCGCGCAGCTGGCGCGCACCACGGGATCGGCACGTTGCACTGAGATTCGGCACTTTGCACTGAGATCGGTCCAGGCCTGGGCCGATCTCAGTGCAAGGTGCCGACCGCTGCTCCAGCCGCTGCAGCAGTAGCAACGCAACTGCTGTGCGTGCGGAGCGCCGACCGCGACTGCAACTCCAGGGGGTGGCGGGTGCTCAGCGCTTGCGGAAGCGGAGCTGGGTGAGCGGGCGGCCGCCGATCTCGTCGATGCGCTCGGTGCCGTCGTGCTGGAACCCGTGCCGCCGGTAGAAGTGCTGCGCGCGCTCGTTGCCCTCCAGGATCCAGAGGGTGACCGACCCGGTGTGCAGCCCGTCGAGCACGGTGCGCATCAGGTCGCGGGCCACGCCGCTGCCCCAGGCGCGCGGGTGCAGGTAGATGGCGTAGATCTCCAGGTCGCCGGGTTCGGCGTCCTCGTCGCGCGACGGTCCCACGCTGGTGAACCCGACGGTTCCGCTCTCGTCCTCGGCGACGAGCACGGTGGTATCTCGCGCGGTCACGGCCGCCGTCCACTGCCCGGCGCGGTCGCTGACGTCGAGCGAGGCCAGGTAGGAGTCGGACAGGATCTCTGAGTAAGCACCACGCCAAGAGGCGATGTCGACACGAGCGATAGCTTGGGCGTCGGTCGTCGTTGCTGGGCGGATGGTCACGTCTTCCGGTGCCATCATGACCTTACCTTTTCACCGTGCGGTGCTGGGCGCAACCACCTCTTTGGTTCCGGATGAAGGTTCCGGAAAGCCGAAAACGCCCGCCGGCGGACCGGCGAGCGTCTTCGTCAAGCATGATGCGGGTCGCGTCAGCGACCCGGCTGCGGCAGCGTCAGGCCGAGACCTTGCGCGTGACCTTGCCGGCCTTGAGGCAGGAGGTGCACACGTTGACGCGCTTGGGAGTCCCAGCCACGATCGCGCGAACGCGCTGGATGTTCGGGTTCCAGCGGCGCTTGGTGCGGATGTGGGAGTGCGAAACGCTGTGCCCGAAGCCCGGGCCCTTGCCGCAGACGTCGCAGTTGGCAGCCACGGTGTCTCCTGAGTGTCGTGCACGCCTGTGCATAACGACAGCACGACGTGATGGTGGTCTAAAGGGGAACGCCTGGAGGCTTTTGGAGCAATCAACGCTTCTTGGCGTTCCAGGCAACTTCGACAGAGTACCTGATCGCAGGCCGCCCCCTCAAACCGTAGCCGCGGGGTGGTGCGTCACACCGGGACTTTTCCGGCACCGCGTGCACACCGGCACTGCATACGCACCGGGCCCGTGTACGCACCGGGCCCGCGGACGGCCGCACGCGATCGTCCCACGCGCTGGGTACGGTGGGATCCGTCCGAGCGGGTGCCCGGGCAGGCCGGTCGTTCGTGGAACGGGCGCTCGCGACAGCGGGGCCCGTGACACCAGGTGCAGGAGGACAGAACGTGACCGACGTCCACAGCGGCAGCCGGACGGCTGACTCGGGTCCCCAGTCGTACCCGGAGGCCGTCAGGCTCGACGACCCGGGCCTCGTCCGGGCCTGGACCCAGGGCGCGACGGCGGCGCTGCGGCGCGAGCGCGGCGCGATCGACCGCGTCAACGTGTTCCCCGTGGCCGACGCCGACACCGGCACCAACCTGTACCTGACCCTCCGCGAGGGCGACCGGGCGGTCGCCGCCGCACCCGCGGACGCCACAGGTCCGCAGCTCCTGGCGACGCTCGCCCGCGCCGCGCTGCTGGGCGCGCGGGGCAACTCCGGCGTCATCCTCAGCGAGTGGCTGCGCGGCCTGGCCGTCGCGGCCCGGCGCGGCGGCACCGCGGCCGACCTGCTCACACGGGCCGCGGCGTCCGCCCGCTCGGCGGTGGCGGTGCCCGCCGAGGGCACCATCCTCACGGCCGCCGACGCCGCCGGGGCGGCCGCGCGGGCGGCGGTGTCCGGGACTGCCGCCGGGGCACTGCCGGCCGTGACCGCTGCCGCTGCAGCCGCCCGGGCGTCCGCCCGCGCGAGCCGGGACGAGCTCGACGTGCTGCGCAGCGCGGGCGTGCTCGACGCCGGGGCGCTCGGGCTGGTCCTCGTGCTCGACGCGCTCGTCGTCGCCGCAGAGCAGGCGGCCGGAACCGGCTCGGACCTCGGCCCCGCAACCGGCTCGGACGCCGCGCCGGGCACCGAGCCGGGCACCACGCCGGGCACCGCGCGGGGCGGAGAGTCAGGTGGAGTGCCGGGCGGCGTGCCAGGCGGAGTGTCAGTGGTGCGGGGCAGCATGGATGCCGTGAACCTGGACCAGCTCCTCGACGCCGGTGCGCTCCCGAGCGTGCCGGACGCCGCCGACCCCGCGTACCCTGCGCCGGACCCGGCGTCCGGGACCGCCGAGCCGGCGGGCGTCGCGTCGCACGACGCCGGCTCGGGCGGCCTCGAGCTCATGTTCGTCCTCACCCGTCCGGCCGGCGAGGCGTCGGAGACGGTCGCCGCCGGGCTGCGCGCCGCGCTCGCCGAGGTGGGCGACTCGGTGGTCGTGGTCGGCGGCGACTCGGGTACCGGCGCTGCGGTCTGGCAGGCCCACGTGCACACCGACCACCTCGACCAGGCGCTCGCGATCGCCGCCGAGGTCTCTCGCGCGGGGACGCTCGCGCAGGTGCACGTGCGGCACCTCGCCGCGGCCGGTCAGGACGAGTGGGGCGTGGTGGCCGTGACGTCGGCGCCCGGGCTGGCCGCCGAGCTCGCGCACACGGGCGCCGTCGTCCTCCTGTCGGGCGGGCTCGTGGGCAGCACCGTGGAACCACTCACTCCCGACGACGTGGGCCGCGCCGCCGCCTCGACCGGCGCCCGGCGGGTGCTGCTCCTCGGGGCGCCCGACGTGACGGCCGGCATCGAGCAGCCGCTCGACGTCGACGAGCTGATCACCGTGCCCGCGGCCACCGACGTGCACGCCGTCGTCGCGCTCGCCGCCCTCGGCACCCTGCTGCCCCTCGGCCTGCCGGACGACGTCGGCGTCCCCGACCCGGTCGACGCCAGGGCCCTCGTGGGCGAGGCGCTCGCGGGCCTGACGGTGCGCGCCGTGCCGGGTACGGACGCCGTCGAGACACTGCGGGCGTCGGCCGGGCCCGGGACCACCGTGGTCACGGCGCTGCTCGACGCCGACGCGCCCGCGGACCTGGCCGACCGGCTCACCGCCGTCCTCGGGGAGCGGGCGCCGGACGCCGAGCTCGTCGTCCTGGCGACCGGCCGCCCGGGCGACGGCGTGCACCTCGGCACGGAGACCGACAACCCGGAGACCGACGGCCCGGAGACCGACGTCCCGGAGGTGGACGCATGAGCGAACGGACGGACGAGCGGCTGGAGCGGGCGTTCGACAAGCGGACGGCGACCGCCCTGGGCAAGCTCGGCCTGACGACCGTGGGCGACCTGCTGGGCCACTACCCGCGCCGGTACGCCGACCCGGGCGCCCTGACGGACATCGCGGCGCTCGAGGTGGGCGAGCACGTCACGATCCTGGCCCGGGTCGAGCAGGCGACCGTGCGGGCCATGCGCAACCGCAAGGGGGCGCTCATGGAGGTGGTGGTCACCGACGGGAGCAGCCGCCTGTCGCTCACCTTCTTCGGCAAGCACCGCGGCTCGCTGTACAACCACGAGAAGCGGCTGGTCCCGGGCGCCAAGGGCCTGTTCACGGGCACCGTCGGCCTCTACCGGGGCACGCGCCAGCTCACGCACCCGGACTTCACGCTGATGGGCGAGGAGTCCGACCTCGACAGCGACGAGGCGCTGCTGGAGCACGCCACGAAACCCATCCCGATCTACCCGGCCGCAGCGGGCATCCCCAGCTGGAAGGTCCAGGGCGCGCTGCGCGTCGTGCTGGACACGCTCGCCGACGCCGACGTGCCGGACCCGGTGCCCGACGAGGTGCGGGAGCGCCAGGGGCTGCCGGGCCGGGCCGCCGCGCTGCGCAGCCTGCACCGGCCCGCGACGCTGGAGGAGGCGTACCGCGCCCGGCACCGGATGCGGTTCGAGGAGGCGTTCGTGCTGCAGGCCGCGCTCGCGCAGCGCCGGGCCCGCACCGCCGCCGAGGACGCGACCGCCCGCCCGCCGCTGCCCGCCGGGCAGACCGGCATCCTCGCGGACTTCGACGCGTCCCTCCCGTTCACGCTCACCGACGGGCAGCGCGAGGTCGGCGAGGAGATCGCGGACGAGCTGGCCCGCCCGCGCCCGATGCACCGGCTGCTGCAGGGCGAGGTCGGCAGCGGCAAGACCGTGGTCGCGCTGCGCGCCATGCTCCAGGTGGTCGACGCCGGCGGCCAGGCCGCCCTGCTCGCCCCCACCGAGGTGCTCGCCGCCCAGCACGCGCGCACCCTGCGCACCCTGCTGGGCCCCCTGGCCGACGCCGGCACGCTGTTCGGCGCCGGGCGCACGGGCACGAGCACCCAGGTCGCGCTGCTGACCGGCTCGCTCGGGGCCAAGGCCCGCAAGGAGGCCCTGCTGCGCGCCGCCAGCGGCGAGGCCGGGATCGTCGTCGGCACCCACGCGCTGCTGTCGGAGCAGGTGCAGTTCGCCGACCTGGGCCTGGTCGTGGTCGACGAGCAGCACCGGTTCGGCGTCGAGCAGCGGGACGCGCTGCGGGCCAAGGGCCGTGTCTCGCCGCACCTGCTGGTCATGACCGCCACCCCCATCCCGCGCACCGTGGCGATGACCGTGTTCGGCGACCTGGAGACGTCCTCGCTCACCCAGGTCCCCGCCGGACGAGCGGGCATCACCACCGTGGCCGTCCCCGCCGGGAACGTGCGCTGGACCGACCGCACGTGGGCCCGGGTCCGCGAGGAGGTCGACGCGGGCCGCCGCGCCTACGTCGTCTGCGCGCGCATCCACCCGGACGAGGAGCCCGCACCAGGATCCGGCGCGGGCTCCGGCTCCAGCGCCGGCCGGACCGGCCGCGCCGCGGCCAGGGACTTCGACGACGTCCCGGAGTTCCTGGACCCGGGCGACCCCGGCGGCCCGGGCGGCCCGGGCACTGCCGGCGCGGCCGACCGGCCGCCCCTGCGCGCCGTCCTGGAGGTCGCCGAGGAGCTGCGCGGCCGCCCCGAGCTCGCGGGCATCGAGATCGGCGTCCTGCACGGGCAGCTGCCGGCCGACCAGAAGGACGCCGCCATGGCGGCCTTCGCGTCCGGCGAGACCCCCGTGCTCGTCTCCACCACGGTCGTCGAGGTCGGCGTCGACGTCCCCGAGGCCACCGCCATGGTGATCTTCGACGCCGACCGGTTCGGCATCTCCCAGCTGCACCAGCTGCGCGGCCGCGTCGGGCGCGGCAGCGACCCGGGCCTGTGCCTGCTCGTGTCCGACGCCGAGCCCGGCACCCCGGCCCACGCGCGCCTCGAAGCGATGACACAGACCACCGACGGCTTCAAGCTCGCCAACCTCGACCTCGAGCTGCGCAGCGAGGGCGACGTGCTCGGCGCCGCCCAGTCCGGCCGGGCCAGCTCGCTGCGCCTGCTGCGCGTGGTCAAGGACGCCGGCCTCATCGAGGAGGCCCGCACCGCGGCCGCCGACGTCGTCGCCGCCTCCCCGGACCTCACCGAGTTCCCCGAGCTCGCCGCCGCCATCCGGGCCCAGCTCGACGAGGACCAGGAGGAGTTCCTGGAGCGCACGTGACCGTGTGCGACATGGAAAAATCACGTAAATCAAATAACCGGCTTCTTACGCTCGGAACACACAACCGATAGAGTCCCGGCCCGTGACGGTCGACGCCAGGCATGCGATCCACACCAGCGGGCCCGCGAAGACGGCATGGCAGCGCGGGAGGCTGCTCGCGCTCGGTTCCGTCCTGGCCGCCGCCCTCCTCGTGGGCCATGAGTTCGTACCGAACCGCTGGGGCAACCTCGGCAGCCTCGTCCAGTCGTTCCTGCCCTGGCTCGGCCTCGCGGTGCCGCTCGGGATCCTCGCCGCACTGCTGCGCCGCTCGGCGCTCGCGGTCCTCGCCGTCCTGCTGCCGCTCGCGGCCTGGATCTGGGTCTTCCTGCCGCAGCTGCTCCCCGTCGAGGACGCCCGGGGCGACCTGACGGTGGTGCAGCACAACGTCAGCGACACCAACAGCGACGTCGACGGCACCGCGGAGGTCCTGCTCGCGGCCGAGCCGGACGTCGTGACGCTCACCGAGGTGTCCGAGGACGTCGCGGCGCAGTACACGGAGGCGTTCGGCGAGGCGCTCCCGCACCACGAGACCCAGGGCACCGTCGGCATCTGGTCCCGGTTCCCGCTGGAGGACGCGCAGGCCGTGGACATCCGGCCCGAGGGTGTGGACGCCAGCTGGGACCGCTGCCTGCGCGTCGTGATCCAGCGCGAGGGCGCCGCCGTCACCCTGTATGCCGCGCACCTCCCGTCGGTCCGGTTGGGCACGGGCGGCTTCGAGACGGAGCTGCGCAACGCGAGCGCGCTTCACCTCGCGGAGGCGGTCGACGCCGAGCAGGGCGACACGGTCATCGTGGCGGGGGACCTGAACGCCGTGCTGGCCGACGACGCGGTCGCGCCGCTGACGAACCTGGTCACCGCGCCCAGCACGGGCTTCGAGTTCACCTATCCCGCGGTGTTCCCGGTGGCGCAGATCGACCACGTCCTGGCGCGCGGCGCCACCGTCACGGAGACCCGCGCCCTGCCCCGCACGGGCAGCGACCACCTGCCGGTGGTCGCGTACGTGGACACCCCCTGGTCCTGACCCCCGGCCGGTCCTGACCCTCCGGCTGGTCCTGGCCCTCCGGCCGGTCCCGGCCCTCCAGCACCCGACGGATCCGGGCCGGCTCCGGGGGCGGGTTAGGGTTTTCGGCGTGACCAGGATCGTTGCGGGATCGGTGGGCGGGCGGTCCATCGCGGTGCCCGCGAAGGGGACCCGCCCCACCAGCGACCGCGTCCGCGAGGCGATCTTCTCCCGGCTGGAGCACCTCGACGTGCTCGACGGCGCCCGCGTGCTCGACCTCTACGCCGGCTCCGGCGCGCTCGGGCTGGAGGCGGCCAGCCGCGGCGCGACGGCGGTGACGCTGGTGGACAGCGCCCGCCCCGCGGCCGACGTCGCCCGCCGCAACGTCGCCGCCCTCGGCCTGACCGGGGTGCGCGTCACGACCGAGACCGCCGAGCGGTTCGCGGCCTCGCTGACGACCACGGCGTCGAGGCCCGGGTCCGGCACCGGCGCGGCCGGGCTGGACCTCGTCTTCCTCGACCCGCCGTACGACCTCGCCGAGGACGCGCTCGCCCTCGTCCTGACGCACCTGGCCACGCCGGGCGTGCTGGCCGACGGCGCCGTCGTCGTCGTCGAGCGCTCCACGCGCACCCCCGAGCCCGCCTGGCCCGCCGGCCTCGCCCCCTTTGCGCGCAAGGACTACGGCGAGACGGCGGTCTACTACGCCGAGCCCACCGCCGCCGAGCCGTCCGAGACCGAGCCGTCCGACGCACCGCCGTCGGATAGCGTGGGCGCGTGACCACAGTCGTCTGCCCCGGGTCCTTCGACCCCATCACGCTCGGCCACCTCGACGTGGTCCGCCGCGCCGCCACGATGTTCGACGACGTGGTCGTCGGCGTCGCGAAGAACCCCGGCAAGTCGGGCCTGCTGGACCTGGAGACGCGCGCCGGCCTGGTGCGCGCGGCCCTGGAGTCCGCGGGCGAGTCGGGCCTGGCCCGGGTGCGGGTCGCCGTGGTGCCGGGGCTGCTGGTGGACTTCTGCCGGGAGATCGGCGCGGTCGGGGTCGTCAAGGGCCTGCGCGGGGGCGGGGACTTCGACGCCGAGCAGCCGATGGCGCTCATGAACCGGCACCTGTCGGGCGTCGAGACGATCTTCCTGCCGGGGGACCAGCGCTACGCGCACGTCGCGTCGTCGCTGGTCAAGGACATCGTGCGGCACGGCGGGCCGGTCGACGACCTGGTCCCGGCCGGCGTGCCGGAGGCCCTGCGGGCCGCGCTGGGGCAGCCCGCCGCGGGCTCGTGAGGCCTCTCACTCGGCACGGGCGCGCGTAACGCCCGTTCCATGTCGTAGGATTGCTTTTTGGTCCCTGGCGTGACGTCGTGCGCCGGTCCAACCCCCTTCATCGTCCGATCGGACGCTGTCCTTCTCCTGCCCTCATCGGAGCCCGTTATCTCCCGCGAACCGAACTCGCCGCTCGTGCTCGACACGCACGAGCTCTCTCGGCGTGCCGGATCGATGCGTACGCACAGCGCGACCGTGCAGGCGCCGTCGGACCTCGGCACCGCCGTGATCGGTATCCCGGAGGGTTCTGACCTGGAGCTGGATCTGCGGCTCGAGTCCGTGATGGAGGGTGTGCTGGTCTCCGGCACGGTCCGCGGCACTGCCAAGGGTGAGTGCAGCCGCTGCCTCGACGACATCTCCCGTGACCTCACGGTCGACGTCACCGAGCTGTTCGCCTACCCCGAGCGTGCCGCTGCGTCGGCCGAGGCGGGGGACACGGACGTGGAGGACGAGGAGTCCGTCCTCAAGGACGACATGGCTGACCTGGAGCCCTCGCTTCGGGATTCGGTCGTGACTGCACTACCATTTCAACCGTTGTGCCGGGAGGACTGCCCTGGCCTGTGCTCCGAGTGTGGAGCGCGCCTGGCTGACGACCCCGGTCATCACCATGACGTTGTCGACCCTCGTTGGTCGGCGCTACAGAGCATGCTCGAATCTACGAGCGTGTCGGACGAGACGAAAGAGAGCTAGCCGTGGCTGTTCCGAAGCGCAAGATGTCGCGCAGCAACACCCGTGCGCGTCGCTCGCAGTGGAAGACCACCGCAGCGACCCTCACGACCTGCCCGCAGTGCCAGGCCAACAAGCTGCCGCACACGGCGTGCCCGACGTGCGGCACCTACAAGGGCCGCACGTACCGCGACGCCCTGAAGACCGTCCACGCGGGCTGACGTGGCCAAGGGCGGGACGTCGCCGGCAAGGCCGGAACCTACCGCGCTGCTCGAGAAGCTCGGGGTCCATCTGGACCCCGAGCTTCTTGTGCTGGCACTGACCCACCGGTCGTTCGCACACGAGGCCGGGGGCATCCCCACCAACGAGCGCCTGGAGTTCCTGGGCGACACCGTGCTGGGGCTCGTGGTCACGGAGGCGCTGTACCGGCGTCACCCGGACCAGTCGGAGGGCGACCTGGCGCGCATGCGCGCCGCGACGGTGTCGCAGCGTGCCCTCGCCGCGGTGGCGCGGAACCTCGGCCTGGGCAAGTACGTGCTGCTCGGCAAGGGTGAGATCCGCACGCGCGGCTTCGAGAAGGACTCCATCCTGTCCGACACGGTCGAGGCCCTGATCGGCGCTACCTATCTGTCGCACGGCCTGGAGACCTCGCGCGCGCTGGTGCACCGGCTGGTGGACTCGACGCTCGACGTCGCCGCCGGGCTGGGCGCCGGCCTGGACTGGAAGACTTCCCTGCAGGAGGCCTCCGCCGAGCGCGGTCTCGGTTCGCCGGACTACATCGCCACGTTCGAGGGCCCGGAGCACGCGCGCGTGTTCCACTCGACCGTCGTGATCGACGGCGTCACCTACGGGTCCGGCTCCGGCACGGCGAAGAAGCACG
Source organism: Promicromonospora sp. NPDC057488 (assembly GCF_042802395.1). Lineage (NCBI taxonomy): Bacteria > Bacillati > Actinomycetota > Actinomycetes > Micrococcales > Promicromonosporaceae > Promicromonospora > Promicromonospora sp. NPDC057488. The sequence goes on along the minus strand of NZ_JBHVEG010000035.1, from coordinate 23,536 downwards.
CCGAGCAGGGCGCCGCCGAGGAGACCTACCGGGCCCTGCTGGAGAAGTTCCCGCTGCCCGGGGCCGACGGCGCCGATGCTTCGGCCGGGAAGTCGGCCGACGGCAAGGCTGCCGAGAACAAGGCTGCCGCCGAGAGCAAGGCTGCCGCGAGCAAGGCGCCGGCCGCCGGTGCCTGAGCTGCCCGAGGTCGAGACCGTCCGTGACGGTCTCGACCGCCTGGTCGTCGGCGCGACGGTGCGCGACGTCGAGGTCTTCCGCGAGTACAGCGTCCGCAGGCACGACGGCGGACCGGACTCCTTCCGCGACCAGCTCGCCGGACGGCGGCTGGCGGCCGCCGTGCGCCGCGGCAAGTTCCTCTGGCTGCCGCTGACGGAGCCCACAGCGCTGGTCGAGCCGACCGCGCTGGTCGAGCCGACCGCGCTGGTCGAGCCCACCACGCTGGTCGAGCCCACCGCGCTGGTCGAGCCCACCGCGCTGGTCGAGCCCGTCGAGACCCGGCCCGTCGCAGCGCTGCTGGCCCACCTCGGCATGTCGGGCCAGCTCCTGGTCCGTGGCGCGACACCGAGCGCCGCGACGCCGAGCGGCGAACCGGCGCACTCAGCCGTCCCGGTGGGCGCCGCCAGCCCCGAGGACGACTGGCAGCACCCGCACCTGCGGGTTCGCCTGCACCTGGAGGATGCGCCGTCGGGCGCGCGGTACCTCGACTTCGTGGACCAGCGCACGTTCGGGCACCTGAGCGTCCAGGACCTGGTGCCCGACGGGACGAGCGCGACCGTCCCCGCCGGGTACGGCTCCGACCTGTCCGTGCTGCCCGAGCCCGTGGCGCACATCGCCCGAGACCTGCTCGACCCGAACCTGGACCTGGATGCCCTGGTGAGCCGGGTCAGGCGTCGGCGGACGCAGGTCAAGCGCGCCCTGCTGGACCAGACCGTGGTCTCCGGCGTGGGCAACATCTACGCCGACGAGGCGCTGTGGCGGGCGCAGGTGCACTGGGCCCGGCCCACGGACAAGCTCAAGGCCGCGGACGTGCGCCGCGTGCTGGACTCCGCGGCCGAGGTGATGCGCGAGGCGCTGGTCCAGGGCGGCACGAGCTTCGACGAGCTGTACGTCAACGTGAACGGGCAGTCGGGCTACTTCGACCGGTCGCTCGCCGTGTACGGGCGCGAGAACGAGGAGTGCCGCCGCTGCGGCGCGCTGGTGCGCCGGGACGCGTTCATGAACCGGTCGTCGTTCAGCTGTCCGGTCTGCCAGCCCAAGCCCCGCGGTCTCTGACCGCACCCGGCCGACGACCGCACCCGGCCGACGACCACGCCCGCCGGGCGCCGGCCGACCGGTCGGCGCTCGACGGGAGCGGATCAGCGGCCGGCCACGTTGCGCAGCTCGCCGCCCGTGCGCCAGGCCGTGAGCTGCTCGGCGAGGAAGCGGGCCGCGCCGCGGGGCCGCCCGCCCGCGACGTGCGGCGTCAGGATCAGGTTCGGCACGTCCCAGAGCGGCGAGTCCGCGGGCAGCGGCTCGGTCTCCATGACGTCCAGCGCCGCACCCGCGAGCCGGCCGGAGCGCAGCGCGTCCTCCAGGGCGGCCTCGTCCACGGTCGCCCCGCGGCCCACGTTCACGAACCGCGCCGACGACGGCAGCAGGCCGAGCAGCCGCGCGTCGAGGATGTGCCGCGTGGCGGGCACGGCCGGCAGCAGCGAGATCAGCAGGTCGGTCTCGGCCAGCAGCGCGTCGAGGCCGCCGGCGTCGACCACCGGGTAGCCGGAGCGCTCGCCCGCGCGCGAGGCGACACCCCTTACCTGCGCGCCCAGCGCGGTCAGCAGCGGTGCCAGGCGCAGGGCGATGGAGCCGAAGCCCCAGATGGTCACGCGCGCGCCGTCGAGCGTGTACTCGCGGCCGGTCACGCCGTCGGCCTGGGCGAACGCGATCTCCTTGGCCCAGCGGTGCTCCCGCTGCGCCTCCAGCGACTGGTCGATGCGGCGCACCGACGCCAGGATCAGCGCCAGGGCGTGCTCGGTCACGGTGTCGTCGTGCAGGGACTGGCCGGAGGAGATCACGACGTCGGGCGCGAACCCGGAGCGCAGCGCGACGTCGGGACCCGCCGACAGGGTCTGCACCCAGCGCAGCCTGGTGAGCCGCTCCGCGGCGTCGGCCACGATCTTGGGCGGGCTGGACCACGTGACGAGCAGCTCCGCGTCGGTGTGCTCGGCGGGGATCGGCTCGGTCATCGCGTAGGTGGCGACGGTGTCGGTGCCGCCGGGTGCGAAGGAGGCTCCGCCGTCGGGCAGCAGGGACGGGAAGTCGAGGTCGAAGGGCACGTCCGGTACGAGGATCTTCACGCCGGGGACGTTACCCGACGGGGCGACGAAGCAGAGCGCCCGTCCGGCCGGTCCGAGGAGGTCCTCGGGACGGCCGGGCGGGCGCCCTGTGCTGGGGGTCTTGCGAGTCGTGCGGGTACTGCGTGATGTGCCGGAAGGCGTCAGCCCGTCACCCGGATGAACACCGGGTTGTTCTGCCACATCTCCGTGTAGTGCACGGGGACGCCCGCCTGCTGGGCCTCCACGACCATGCCGTTGCCCGCGTACAGCGAGACGTGGCCGGACGTCCAGACGATGTCGCCCGGCTGGGCCTCCGCGGCGGAGACCTGGTAGCCGACGGTCGACATCGAGGCCGAGCTGTGGGGGAGGCTGACGCCGAGCTTGCCGTAGACGTACTGGATGAGCCCGGAGCAGTCGAAGCCGCTGGGGGAGGCTCCGCCCCACACGTAGGGCACGCCCACGTACTCGAGGGCGAGGTTGACGGCCTGCTGGCCCAGGCCCGCGGAGGACGCGGCGGCCTTGGCCGCGACGGCCTCTGCCTCGGCCGCTGCGGCCTCGGCGGCTGCCTTCGCCTCCGCCTCGGCCTTCGCCTTGGCTTCCGCCTCGGCCTTGGCGCGTGCCTCGGCCTCCGCCTTCGCCTTGGCCTCGGCGATGCCGGCCTTGGTCTCGGCGTACGGGGTCACGCTGACGCGGCCCTGCTCGGCCCAGAAGTCGGCGTCCTGCGCGACCTCGACCTTGGTCACGAGGTTCTCGGCGAGACCCGCGCGGGCTGTGCTGTCGAACGTCTTGTTGGCGAGGGTGGTCTGGGTGTGGCCCTCGGCGGGCGCGGTGTGGGCGGTCTGGGTGAAGACCGACGCGAGCATGCCGGAGGTGACTACCGCGATCGCGCCGGTCCGGGCGGCGTTCTCGGCTGCTGTCTGGGTCAGAGCGGTGAAGGGGGTGAGAGCGGGGCCCTCGGCGCGATGCCGCGCCCGGTTGCTGGGTCGGTTTACCTGGTCGTCCGCCCAGTCCTGGGTGCGGTCGGTGAGTACGGTCACCAGTGATCTCCTCGGACGCCTACGAAGTGAGCTGTCGGGTTCGGATGGGGAGAGCAATCACCCGGCCTCACGAGGAGGCTTCACCCCGAGGACACTCGCGTGCCCGGCTTACTTGGTTCCCCCGCCCCTGTCACGTTCTGGCTGCTCAGGACCGGTGACAGGGTTCGGCGTCCGGACCTGGACCTACCCGTTGCTGGGGAGGCGAGATCGACCGTACTCGCCCGCCGCGCAATTGTCACGATTAGGTCACATACCGTCTTGTGATGGAACGTTCCTGGCAATGAGTGCCCCGTGCCACCATGGCGTGCATGTCCGATTCCACGCTTGACCCCCTGGGCGCCCGGTACGACGTCGTGGTCGTGGGCGCCGGTCACAACGGCCTCACCGCGGCGGCCTACGCGGCCCGCGGCGGGCGCTCGGTCCTCGTCCTGGAGCGCGCGGACCACGTCGGGGGCGCCGCCGTCTCGGCCCGCCCCTTCGCGGGCGTCGACGCCCGCCTGTCCCGCTACTCCTACCTCGTCTCGCTCCTGCCGCGCCGCGTGGTCGACGAGCTCGGCCTGCCGATCCGCCTCGTGCGCCGACGGTGGTCGTCCTACACCCCGGTGGCCGACGGTGGCCTGCTCGTCGACACCCAGGACGACGCCGCCACGCGCGCCTCGTTCCGCCGGCTCACCGGGTCCGACGCCGACTTCGAGGCCTGGGGCCGGTTCTACGCGATGACCGCCGAGGTGGCCCGCCGCCTCGCGCCCACGCTCACCGAACCCCTGCTCCCGCGCTCCGCCGTCCGCGAACTCGTGACCGACGGCGTGGGCGAGGAGGCGTGGCGCGCCCTGTTCGAGGAGCCCCTCGGTGAGGTGCTGCGCCGCACCTTCACCGACGACGTCGTCCGCGGCGTCGCCGCCACCGACGGGCTGATCGGCACGTTCGCCGACGTCGACGAGCCGTCCCTGCGGCAGAACCGCTGCTTCCTCTACCACGTGATCGGCAACGGGACCGGCGACTGGGACGTCCCCGTGGGCGGCATGGGCGCCGTCTCGGGCGCCCTGCGCGACGCTGCCCTGGCCGCCGGCGCGACGATCGTCACCTCGGCCACGGTGACCGCGGTGGACCCGGGGGCCGTGGGCGCCGAGGTGGCCTGGACCGACGCCGGCGGGCGCACGCGCGGCGTGACGGCCGGGCACGTGCTCGCGGGGTGTGCGCCGGCCGAGCTGGACCGGCTGCTGGCCGGGGCCGGGCGGGGCGCCGCGTCGGGGGAGGTGCGCGGGGGTGTGGACGCAGGTGTGGCCGGGGGTGTGGCCGGTGGTGTGGCCGGGCCCGAGGGGGCGCAGCTCAAGGTGAACATGCTGCTCGACCGGCTGCCGAGGCTGCGGGACGACGTCGACCCCGTCGCGGCGTTCAGCGGGACGCTGCACGTCAACGAGTCGCTGACGCAGCTCCAGGACGCCTACACGCAGGCCGCCGCCGGGCGCATCCCCGACCTGCCGCCCAGCGAGATCTACTGCCACACGCTGTCGGACCGCAGCATCCTCGGCCCGTCGCTGGCCGGGACCGAGGCGCAGACCATCACGCTGTTCGGGCTGCACATGCCGGCCCGGCTCTTCCGCGCGGACCCCGACGGGGCCCGCGAGCGGGCGCTCGCGGCGACGCTCGCCTCGCTGAACTCGGTGCTGGCCGACCCGATCGAGGACGTGCTCGCGGTCGACGCCGACGGCGCGCCCTGCCTGGAGGTCCGCACGCCGGTGGACCTGGAGGGCGACGTCGGGCTGCCGGGCGGGCACATCTTCCACCGCGACCTGAGCTGGCCGTTCGCGGAGGACTTCGCGGAGGACAGGGCCGGGGCTGGGGCTGGCACCGGAGCCGTCAGCGGGACCGCGACCTGGGTCGACCCGGGGTCGGCGTCGGGTGCGGCCGAACGTTGGGGCGTCGCGACGGCGCACCCGCGGGTGCTGCTGGCCGGCGCCGGCGCCCGCCGCGGCGGGGGAGTGAGCGGCATCCCGGGCCGGGCCGCCGCGATGGCGGTCCTGGAGACCCCGGCGACCTGACGCCGTCCGACAAGGCCGTCGACCACAGCAGCTGCTGCCACTACGGCCCCAGCCTGGCAGCAACCGCTGTGCTCGACGCCCCGGTCGTACGACGCCGTGGCTCGGCCCGGCTGACTTCGGTTCAGCAGGCTGCAGGCGACCGTAACGTGGCGGTTGACGGTCGTCCTGAGCCTGCTGAATCTGAGTCAGCCGGGTGGTGCCTCAGCCGGGCAGCTGGTCAGTCGAGGGTCAGGGCCGTTGCCGGGGTGACTCCTGCGGCGCGGCGCGCCGGGAGCACCGCGGCCAGCAGCCCCGCGAGGGCGCCCACCGGGAGGACGGCGGCCAGCTCGAGCCACGGGATCCGCCAGGTCGCGGCGTCGAGGGCCGCCCTCACGAAGGTCTCGTAGCCCACCCAGGCGAACCCGACGCCGAGCACCGTGCCGAGCAGGGCGGCCGTCACGGACAGCAGCACCGCCTCGGTCGCGAGCATCCGCCGCAGCTGCCTGCGGGTGAGCCCGAGCGCCCGCAGCACGGCGTGCTCCCGGGCCCGCTCCAGCACGGAGAGCCCCAGCGTGTTCGCGATCCCGACCAGGGCGATCACCACCGAGATGCCGAGCAGCCCGAGGGTCGCGCCGGTGATGATCCCCAGCATCTGGTCGTCGGCGACCTCGGCCCGTAGCCCGTTGTCGACGTCGGCGCCGACCGTGCCCGCCAGCGTCTCCAGGGCGCCGATCAGGGCGACCGGGTCGGCGTCGGCCGCAGCGCGCACCCAGACTGCGTGCGGCCGGGGCGTGCCCAGGGTCGCCAGCGTGTCGGACGCGACCAGACCGGCGCCGCCCCAGCCGCTACCCGTGGTGACCTGCAGCTCCACCTCGGGGTCTGCGCCGTCGCTCGCTCCGCCGTCGGCCACGGCCAGCACCTTGACCGGGTCGCCGAGCGTGTCCGCGGGGTCGTCGCCGTACACGTCCGTGTCCAGCGCGACCGCGCCGGCCTCCACAGCTGCGAAGGTCCCGCCGTCGCGGGCGACCAGGCCGGCGTCCGGCGCGCTGAGCAGCAGCAGCGGCCGGTCGGCGCCGACGTCGCCGCCAGAATCTCGACCGACGTCGACCAGCACCCCCTCCACCGCGATCGCCTGACCCACCCCGGGCGTCGCGCGGACCTGCTCCAGCACATCGGCGGCGAGCGGCCCGTCCCACGACGTGAGCGCCACGTCGAGCGGGTGTGCGCTGCCGTGGTTCGCGTCCACGGACGCGCGCGTCGTAGCCAGCCCGGTGAGCACCGCCGTCGTCAGGGTCACGCCCACCAGCAGGGACGCCGTCGTGGTGGCGGTGCGGCGCGGGTTGCGCACGGCGTTCTCGGTCGCGAGCCGGCCGCCGGGCCCGAGCAGCGCCCCGATCCCGCGCACCACCCTCGGCACGAGCAGCGGCCCGAACAGGAGCACGCCCGCGAACAGGGCGGCGCCCCCGGCCACCATGCTCACCGCGCTGTCCTGGACCGCCGCCACGGCCAGCAACGCCGCCCCGCCGGCGACGAGCACCGCCCCGAGGACCACGCGGACCCGGCCGGCGCCAGTCCGCGCGTCCACGACGCCGTCGGGCCGCAGCGCCGCCAGCGGGCTCACCCGGACCACGCGCCGGGTCGGCAGCCAGGACGCGAGCATCGTCACCACCAGGCCCACGGCGAACCCGCCCAGCAGCCACCAGACCGGCAGCCGGTCGGGAACGCCCAGCGGGCTGTTCCGGGTGAGCGCCCCGGCCAGCGCGATCAGGCCGTAGCCGAGCCCGATCCCGGCGCCGACCCCGCCCAGCGAGGCGAGCACGCCGACGACGACGGCCTCCCGGCGCACCGACCCCACGACCTGCCGCCGGGTGGCGCCGACGCAGCGCAGGAGCGCGAAGTCGCGCACGCGCTGGGCGAACAGGATCGCGAACGTGTTGGTGATGACCAGGACCGAGACGAGCACGGCGACCCCGGCGAACACCAGCAGGAGCAGTCCCATGGTGTTCACGTTGTTGGTGTGCTGGGCCATGCTCGCGGCAACGTGCTCCTGCGGTGTGACCGCCACCGCGCCGTCGGGCAGCCGGCCGGGGTCGCCCACGACCACCGCCCGGTCCAGCAGCAGGGTGTCGTCGTCGCGCCAGTGCAGCAGCTGGTCGAACGTGATGTACACCGAGGCCTGGCCCAGGTTGGCCGACGCCGCGCCGATCCCGACCACCCGCAGGTCGACCGCGTCGCCGCCCGCGCCGAGCGTGACCGTGTCACCCACAGCGACCGTCATCTCCTGCGCGGTCCAGGCGTCCACCACGGCCTCGCCCTCCCGCTCGGGAAAGCGGCCCGAGTCGAGGGTCTGCCAGCGCAGCCGCGGCAGGTCGGCGATCGACCCGACGAACTTGCCGGCGGCCTGCTCCTCGCCCGCCCGCAGCGGCAGGGTCGCGCTGCCGAGCACCGCCACCTCGTCCCCGTGCTGGGCGGCGTAGGTGATGGCGTTCTGCGTGCCGAGGTTCGTGACGACGTAGTCGGCGCCGGCGAACGGGGCGCCCATGCCCGCCATGATCCGGTTCTGGGTCCCCGTCGTGAGCACGCCCACGGCCACCACGAACGCGACCGCGACGACGACGGCGGTCCCCGCCGCGACGTACCGCCGCAGGTGCCGGCGCAACGAGGCGAGAAGAACGGTACGCATCAGGCGATCAGCCCGTCCTGCACGGTGACGACGTCGTCGGCGTACGCCGCGGCGTCCGGCTCGTGGGTGACCATGACGACCGTCTGACCGAGCTCGCGCGCCGACCGCCGCAGGTGGTCCAGCACCTCCGCCGACGTCGTGCTGTCCAGGTTGCCCGTGGGCTCGTCGGCGAACAGCAGGCTCGGGGAGGTGATCAGGGCGCGCGCGATCGCGACCCGCTGCTGCTGCCCGCCGGACAGCTCCGCCGGCAGGTGCTCCAGCCGGTCCGCGACGCCCAGGCTCTCGGCGAGCTCGTGCGCGCGCTCGCGGGCGGCGTCGTCGAGCCGGGGGCCGCCCAGCTCCAGCGGGAGGAGGATGTTCTGCCGCGCCGTCAGCATCGGCAACAGGTTGAACGCCTGGAACACGAAGCCGATGCGCTCCCGGCGGAAGACCGTCAGGGCGTCGTCGCCGAGGGAACCGAGGTCCGTGCCGTCGACGACGACGGTCCCGCCGCTCGGCTGGTCGAGCCCCGCCAGGCAGTGCATCAGCGTGGACTTGCCCGACCCGCTCGGCCCCATGATCGCTGTGAACCGGCCGCTCGGGACGTCGAGGTCGACGCCGCGCAGGGCGTGCACCTGGGCCGCGCCGCGGCCGTACGTCTTGGTCAGGCCCCGGGCGCTCGCGGCCGGGGGCCGGCTGCCGGGCTCGCTGCCGGGCTTGCTGCCGGGCTCGCCTGCGGGCCGGGGCGTGGGCCGGCCGGGGCCGGTCTGGGCGGTGTCCCGCCGGGTGGCGGTCGCGGGTGCGCGTCTGCTGGTGGACATGTGCCCAGCCAAGGCAGCGGGCGGTTGCCGGGGTGTATGCGGATTTTGATACGCCCGCGATATACCCCGCCTCCGTAGCATCGAGGGTATGCGCGTGCTGATCGTCGAGGACGAACCAGAGCTGGCGGACGGCATCCGCGCGGGCCTGCGCCTGGAGGCGATCGCCGCCGACGTCGCGGGCGACGGCCACACGGCCCTGGAGCTGCTGAGCGTCAACGCGTACGACATCGCCGTCCTCGACCGGGACATCCCCGGACCGTCGGGCGACGAGATCGCCCGGAGCGTGGTCGCGTCCGGCAGCGGCATGCCGATCCTCATGCTGACGGCCGCCGACCGGCTCGACGACAAGGCGTCGGGGTTCGAGCTGGGCGCCGACGACTACCTCACCAAGCCCTTCGAGCTGCGCGAGCTCGTGCTGCGGCTCCGGGCGCTCGACCGCCGCCGGGCCCACCACCGTCCGCCGGTGCGGGAGATCGCGGGCCTGCGCGTGGACCCCTTCCGGCGCGAGGTCTACCGCGACGGCCGGTACGTGCCGGTGACCCGCAAGCAGTTCGCCGTCCTGGAGGTGCTCGTGGCGGCCGACGGCGGCGTCGTCAGCGCCGAGGACCTGCTGGAGCGGGCCTGGGACGAGAACGCCGACCCCTTCACCAACGCGGTGCGGATCACGGTCTCGGCGCTGCGCAAGCGGCTCGGCGAGCCCTGGGTGATCGCCACCGTGCCGGGCGTCGGCTACCGGATCGACGTGCCGGCGCCCGCGGAAGCCGGCCGTGGATAGGGCGCCCGGCCTGAGCGTCCGCCTCAAGCTCACGCTGAGCTACACGGGGTTCCTCATGCTGGCGGGCACGCTCGTGCTCGGCGTCGTGTGGGTGTTCCTGCTGCGGTACTCGCCCCGGGACGGGATCGACTCCCTGCGCGAGCTCCTCAACCCCGGGGTGTTCATCGGCGGGTGGGGCCCGCGGGTCTTCCTGCCGGCGGCCATGCTGGTGATGGCGTTCCTGCTGGTGTTCGGCCTGGTGGGCGGCTGGTTCCTCGCGGGCCGGATGCTCGCCCCGCTGGCGCAGATCACCGACGCCACCCGCCGGGCCTCGGGCGGGTCGCTCGCGCACCGGATCCGCTTGCCCGGCCGCCGCGACGAGTTCCGCGAGCTCGCCGACTCCTTCGACGCCATGCTCGCGCGGCTCGAGGCGCACGTCGCCGAGCAGCGCCGGTTCGCCGCCAACGCCTCCCACGAGCTGCGTACCCCCCTCGCGATCGCCCAGACCTTCCTCGAGGTAGCCCGCAAGGACCCGGACGGCGACACCGGCGAGCTCGTCGAGCGGCTGCACGCCGTCAACTCCCGGGCGATCGACCTCACCGAGGCGCTGCTCGTGCTCAGCCGCGCCGACCAGCGCTCCTTCACGCCGGAGCACGTCGACCTCTCCCTCCTGGCGGAGGAGGCTACCGAGACGCTCCTGCCGCTCGCGGGACGACGCGGCGTCACGATCGAGACCTCGGGCGACGTCACCCCGACCACCGGTTCGCCGGCGCTCCTGCTGCAGCTGACGACGAACCTCGTGCACAACGCGATCGTCCACAACCTGCCGGACGACGCCGCCGAGCCCGGCACCGTGCACGTCCACACCGACACCCGGCCCGGCGGCGCGACCCTCGTCGTGGAGAACACCGGGGAGCGGCTCACCGAGGGGCTGGTCTCGACGCTCGCCGAGCCGTTCCAGCGCGGCACCGAACGCGCCCGCGCCGCCCGGACGGGCGCCGACCACGTGGGGGTCGGCCTGGGCCTGGCGATCGTCCGGAGCATCGCCGAGGCCCACGACGGGACCCTGTCGCTCGCGCCCCGGCCCGGCGGGGGCCTGCGCGCCACGGTCCGGCTGCCGCCGGGGCCCGTCTGACGGCGGGCCGAGTCTGACGGCGGGGCGGGTCTGACGACGTGGCGCACCTGACGGCAGGGCCCGGCCGACCGCGGGCGCACCCGACGGTCGGGCACATCCGACGGCGGGACGGGTCTGACCGTGGGGCCCGTCTGACGGCGGGGCGCGCGCCGTCCGCGGGACGCCGGCGGTGCCGTGCGCCGGCTGCGGTGTGTGGGGCGACGGACCAACCATGCAGTTGCTGCCAGGTGGAACTCTCGCCTGGCAGCAGGTGCATGGTCGACGACCAGTCGGACGCACGGGCCGGCTAACTGGTCAGGGAGCGGCTCGATGGGCTTGGCCGGTCGTGCGCCTGGCCATGGCGCACCATGCAGTTACTGCCAGACGGAACTCTCGCCTGGCAGTAGCTGCATGGTCGATCGTCGACGCCTTCGGGCCGTCAGCCTTCCTGCGCCGCTGCCCAGGCGTATGCCGGGTCCGTGGCGAGCAGGTCCTCGTGCCGGCCGCGGGCCACGACCGTCGCGGGGGCGCCGGACGCCCCCGGGGCGCCGTCGGCCAGGAGCAGCACCTCGTCCGCGACGGCCAGCGGTGTCAGCCGGTGCGTCGCGACGAGCACCGCGCGCCCCGTCGCGCGGGCGTGGGCGGCGACGGCGTGCACCAGCGCGTCGGCGGTCCGCCCGTCGAGGTGCTCGGCGGGCTCGTCGACGAGCAGCACCCGCGCGGGCGCCAGCAGCGCGCGCGCCACCAGCAGCCGACGGCGCTCGCCGCCCGACACTGCCGCGGCGTCCGTGCCGACCACGGTGTCCAGGCCCGCGGGGAGCGCGGCGAGCCACGCGCCCAGCCCGACGGCGTCCAGCGCCGTGCGGGCCTCGTCGGGCGTGACGTCACCGCGCGCGACCCGCAGGTTCTCCAGGACGGTGGTGTCGAAGACGTGCCCGTCCTCGGCGACGAACAGGGCGCTGTTCTCCGCGTCCCGGGTCCGCGCGGTCGGTAGTTCGTCAGGTGATCGGTAGTCCGAGCTGCCGACCACCTGACAAGCTGCCGACCTTCCGCCACCGACTCCGCCGGAGGCCGGCGGGATCAGCCCGGCCGCCGTCATCAGCAGCGTCGTCTTGCCGACGCCGGACGGCCCGGCCAGCGCGACCACCGAACCCGGCCGCAGCGTGAGGGAGACGCCGTCGACGGCCACGACCGGCCGTCCGTCCGGACCGGGCCAGCCCGCGGCGACGTCGTCGAGCACGAGCAGCGCCCCGTCGTCGCCCACACGTCCCTCGTCGCCCACGGCCCGCGGCGTGTCAGACGCTGAGGTCACTCCGGTGACCTGTGGGTCTGACACGGGGGAGGGCTCGGGCAGCAGCGCCAGCAGTCGTCGCGCCGCCTCGCGCGACCGGTGCAGCTGCACCGCAGCGGCGGGCAGCCCCGCCGTCGCCTCGAACACGGCGAGCGGCGTCAGCACGATCACCGTCAGCGCCTCGGGCGACAGCGTCCCGGACAGCGCCGCCGGGATCCCGAACGCCAGCGCCGCCAGCACCGCCACGCCCTGGGCCAGCGCCCCCAGGGCGGCGGCGAGCCCGGAGGTGCGGGCGCCGTCGTCGGCGACGGCGGACAGGCGCGCGTCCGCGGCGTCCAGGTCACCCAGCCGCGCGCCGAACCGGCCGGCGACCCGCAGCGGCGCCGACTCCTCCAGGAGCTCCAGCGACAACGCCGTCACCTCACCGCGGGCTGCCGCGCCCCGCGCCTCCGTGCGGGCCGCGGCCCGCGCCGCGAGCCATGGCGTCACGACGCCCGCGAGCACCAGGCAGACCGCCAGCGCGAGACCCGCGGCCGGCAGCAGCACGCCGAGCAGGATCACCGACCCCAGCGACGTCACGACCGCGACCCCGGCGGGCACCATCGCGCGCACCACCACGTCGCCGACGTCGTCCACGTCCTGGCCGATCCGCGCCAGGAGCTCACCGCGCCGAACCGTGACCGGCCGGTCGTCGGCGGCGAGCCGCTCGTACAGGTTGGCGCGCAGGGCCGCCATCCCGCGCAGCGCGACGTCGTGCGAGGCGAGGCGCTCGCAGTAGCGCAGCACGCCGCGCCCGATGCCGAACGCCCGCACCGACACCACGGCCACCGACAGCGTGAGCACCGGCGGCATCTGCGACGCGCGGGCGACGAGCCAGGCGGCGACCGCCGCGAGCCCGATCGCGCAGGTCAGCGCCAGCGTGCCGAGCGCGATCGCGGCCGCGACCTTGCCCGGCCGCACCTCCAGCAGGGGCAGGATGCGCCGCAGCGGATCGGCACCGGGACCGCCGCGCGAGCCGCGGGCGGCACGGCGCGGGCCGGGAGGGGACGCGGTCGGCCGGGCCGGGTCCCGGGTCACCTGGTCGTTCATCGTGCCTCCTGACCGTTCGTGGGACCGGACGCCGCCGCCGGGTCCGTGCCGAGCGGCGGGGCGACAGGCGAAGCGACAGGCGCATCGGCAGCCGGAGCGACAGACGCATCGGCAGCCAGGGCGACAGCCGCCGGGTCCGCCGCCGAGCGGACGTCGATCACCTGGTCGGCGAGGGCCAGCAGCGAGGCCCGGTGTGCGACGACGAGCACGGTGCGGCCCGCGTCCCGCCAGGCCCGCACGGTGTCGAGCACGGCCTGCTCACCGCGCGCGTCCAGGTGCGCGGTGGGCTCGTCGAGGATCACCAGCGGCCGGGCCGCGGCGTCGTCGAGCAGGGCGGAGGTGAGCGCGACCCGCTGGCGCTGCCCCACGGACAGTCCCACGCCGCCGAGCCCGATGCGGGTGTCCCAGCCGTCGGGCAGGCTGCCGACGACGGCGTCCAGCCCCGTCAGGCGGGCGGCCTCCGCGAGGGCTCGGTCCTGGTCGGTCCCGGTGGCGCCGTCGAGCACGACGTCGCGCAGCCGCCCCGGCGGGAGCGCCGGCCGTTGCGGCACCCAGGTGAGTCCCGACCACCACGCGTCGAGCCCGCCGGAACCGGCGTCGGCCAGTCCGCGGAGCGGGGCGCCGTCGGGGATGCCGTCCGCGGCACTGCCCGCACCGTCGTCCGGCAGCAGACCCACGCGTCCGGCGTCCGGTTCGAGCAGGCCGAGGACGGTGAGCACGGCGGTCGACTTGCCCGACCCGCTCGGCCCGCGCAGGGCCACGACCCGGCCCTCGCCGGGCGCGCCGGATCTCAGCGGGATCCGCGCGGACAGCCCGGCCGGGGCGATCACGCCGCGGCCCCCGGCGCGCACCGAGACGCCGTCGAGCACGAGCGTGTGCGGCACGGGGACGCGCGCCGACCGGACGCCGTCCTTCGCACCCGCCGAGCCACCCGACCCCGCCGAGCCTCCCGAACCCCCGGCCCCCGCCGCACCGCCCGAGATCAGCGCGAACGCCCGGTCCACCGCGGCGACGCCGTCGACCGAGGCGTGGAACTCCGCCCCGACCCGCCGCATCGGCAGGTAGATCTCGGGGGCCAGCACGAGCACCGCCAGCGCGGGCTGCAGCTCCATGGCGCCCTCGACGAGCCGCAGCCCGACGCCCACGGCGATGATCGCCACGGACAGCGTCGTGAGCAGCTCGAGCACCATCGACGACAGGAACGCGATGCGCAGGGTGCCCATCGTGGCCCGGCGGGAGGCGTCGCCCAGGGCGCGCACCCGTTCGCCTGGCCCGAACGACCGGCCGAACGCGCGCAGCGTCGGGAGCCCGGCCACCAGGTCGAGCACCTGGGCGCCCAGCCGTTCCACGGTGGCGAGCCGCCGCTGCGACATCCCCGCCGTCAGGCGGCCGACGAGCACCATGAACATCGGCACGAGCGGCAGCGTCACGATCGCGATCAGGGCGGAGACCCAGTCCAGCCCGAGCACCACGCACACGAGCGCGGGCGTGACCAGCGCCGTCAGCACGAGCTGCGGCACGTACCGCACCAGGTAGGGCTCGAGCGCGTCGAGGCCGCGCGTCGCGAGGGTCGCGACCTCGGCCTCCGGGCTCGCCCCGCTCCCGCCGCCCGACGTCGCCGCGGGGCCGGGCGCCGTCGTCGGCCACGCGGCCCGGGGCCCGCGCAGCGCCCAGGCCTCCACGACCGCCCGGCGCAGCTCGGCGATGGTGCGGGCGGCGGCGCGCAGCGCGTACCGCTCCTGCGCCCAGGCGACGACGGCGCGCCCGGCCACCACCGCCGCGAGCCCGGCGAAGGACCACGCCAGCGCGGGCGCGGACGTGCCGTCCCCGCGCACTACCGGGGTCAGCAGCGCGGCGATGAGGAGCGCCTGCGCGACGATCAGCGCGGCGGCGGCCACACCGAGGCCGACCGTGAGCGCCACGTACCAGCGGGCCGCGTGCACGTGGCGCAGCAGGCGGGGGTCGAGCGGTTTCATGTCGAGAGGGTCCCGTAGCCGGACGGCGTCAGAACGCCGACTCCTTGATCTTCTTCCAGCTCAGGCCGGCCGGGGCGGGGATGTGGTCCACCGTGAGCCGACGCCGGAAGACCCAGTAGGTCCAGCCCTGGTACAGGATCACCAGGGGCGTGAGGAACACGGCGACCCAGGTCATGATGGTCAGGGTGTACGGGGTCGAGGAGGCCTCGGCGATGGTCAGCGAGTTGCCGCCGTCCAGGCCGGGCATGACGTCGGGGTACATGGAGCCGAAGATCAGCACGACCGCCGCGACGATGGTCACGGCCGAGAGCCCGAAGGCCCAGCCCTCGCGTCCGGCGCGGTTGGTCAGCGCGACGCCGACCAGGCCCAGCGCGGCGACCACGACGACCGCCCAGGTCCAGGTCACCGAGAACGCGACCTGCGCCCAGACCGCCCAGCCGCCGGCCACGAGCAGGGCCACCAGGGACAGCACGCCGGCGAGCCGCCGGGCGCGGGCCCGGATCTCGCCGTCGGTCTTGAGCGCCACGAACACCGACCCGTGCAGCAGGAACAGCACGAGCGTGGTGGCGCCGCCGAGCAGCGCGAACGGGTTGAGCAGGGCCCAGAAGCCGCCCACGTACTGGTGCGCCTCGTCGAGCTGGACGCCGCGGACGAGGTTGGCGAACGCGACGCCCCAGAGCACGGCGGGCACCCAGGAGCCCACCTGGATCGCGATGTCGCAGCGGCGCGCCCACACGGCGTCGGCGATCTTGCCGCGGTACTCGAAGGCGACCCCGCGCACGATCAGGGCCACGAGGATGAGCAGCAGCGGGAGGTAGAAGCCGGAGAACAGGGTGGCGTACCACTCGGGGAAGGCGGCGAAGGTGGCGCCGCCCGCCGTGATCAGCCAGACCTCGTTGCCGTCCCAGAGCGGTCCGATGCTGTTCACCAGCACGCGCCGCTCCTTCTCCCGGTGCTCGGCCCTGCCGCGCGGCAGGATCGACATCAGCATGCCGACGCCGAAGTCGAACCCCTCGAGCACGAGGTACCCGGTCCACAGGATCGCGATGATGAAGAACCACACGAGTGCGAGGTCCACGGTCACTTCCTTGTCTTCGAAAGGCTGAGCTTCAAGGGGCTGATGTGCGTGCGGCCGGTCTGCGTCAGTTCAGGGAACATGAGGCGCGCTCGGTCAGTAGGCGAACGAGAGGGGCCGGTCGGAGTCGTCCCCGGCCGCCTCGGGCGACTCGTCGCGGACGGTCTTGGGCACGCCCTCGATCGCGTACCGGTGCATGAGCCGGTACCAGACGAAGGCCAGCACGCCGTAGAGCAGGGTGAAGACGATCATCGAGGTGAGCACCATGCCGGGGCTCACCACCTCCGAGACGCCGTTCATGGTGAGCAGCCGGATCTGGTCGATCCCCGTGGGGTTCGGGGTGACCACCCAGGGCTGGCGGCCCATCTCCGTGAAGATCCAGCCGAACGACGACGCGAGGAACGGCGTGGGGATCGCGATGATGCCGATGCGGGCGAGCCACTTGTTGTCGCTGACCCGGCCGCCGCGCGTGAACCAGAGCGCGGCCAGCGCGAGCAGCACGGACCCGGCCGCGAACCCGATCATGAGCCGGAAGCTCCAGTAGGTGACGGCGAGGTTCGGCGTGTACGAGATGTCGTTGCCGGCCTCGTCGGTGGCGCCGAACTTCTCCGAGTACTGCTCCTGCACGTCGTTCACGCCGGGCAGGAAGCTGTCCGGGCCGGAGAAGTGCCCGGTGCCGAGGTAGCTCGCCAGGCCCGGCACCTCCAGGACGTGCCGCACGCCCTCGCAGGAGTTGGAGAGGTCGCCGATCGTCAGGATCGAGAAGTTCGCGGCCTCCTCGCCGTCGCACAGCGCCTCCGCGGACGCCATCTTGCCCGGCTGCTGCTCGAACATGAGCTTGCCCTGGACGTCGCCCGACAGCGCGACGCCGACGCCGGCGACCAGCATGACGACCGTGCCGAGGATCACGGCGGGGCGGTACACGTTGCGGGCGAGCTCGACGGACTCGGGCTGCTTGGTCCGGGCCAGGCGCACCATCCACCACGCGGCGATACCGGCCACGAACGTCCCGGCGGTCAGGAAGGCTGCGGCGACGGCGTGGGGGAAGGCCGCCCACAGCGTGTTGTTGCCCAGGATCGCCCAGATGGACTCCATCTCGGCGCGACCCGTCTCCGGGTTGTACCGGGCGCCGACGGGATGCTGCATCCATGAGTTGGCGGCCAGGATGAAGAAGGCCGACAGGTTCACCGCGACGGCCACGGCCCAGATGCAGGCCAGGTGCACCTTCTTGTTCACCCGGTCCCAGCCGAAGATCCAGACGCCGAGGAAGACCGACTCCACGAAGAACGCGGCGAGGGCCTCCATGGCCAGCGGGGCACCGAACACGTCGCCGACGAACCGCGAGTACTCGCTCCAGTTCATGCCGAACTGGAACTCCTGCACGATCCCGGTCACGACGCCGAGCGCGAAGTTGATCAGGAAGAGCTTGCCGAAGAACTTGGTCAGCCTCAGCCACCGCTCGTTCCCGGTCCGGACCCAGGCGGTCTGCATGATCGCCACGAGGGGCGCCAGACCGATCGTGAGGGGGACGAAGATGAAGTGATAGACGGTGGTGATGCCGAACTGCCAGCGTGCCAGGTCGAGAGCTTCCACTCCGGGCTCCTGTGGTTTCTTCGAACGGCTCTGTCCCTTTGGACGCTAGGCCTGATCTGCCAGGTCCGCGCGTTGCCGCGGGGTGAATCCGTCGCTTGTGAATGTCTTCACAAGGCACTGTACACGCACTCGGGGTGCCGTTCGGCGCGTTGTTGTCCGCGCCTTCAGCAGGGGCGATGCGGAAGGGGTCTCCTGTGCGATACTGGTCGAACCCGCGTAGGCCCACATCCCTGCGCGGCCTGCAGAGTCCAACACTGCCCGCGATCCGCACGCGGTGCCGCAGTCACGCAGAACGTGGCCGCAGGCGTCCGCGAAGATCGTAGGAACAGGGCCGCAGCCGAGACTTCCGTCCAGATGTGTCGCTTCGCCGCGATGCATCCACCGGACGACCGACCGCCTGGCGGTCCGCGTGGTGTGGGGCGGACGCCGGGCTACAGGAGCACCTCACGTGACGCCTTCCAGCACCACCGGTTCGACCATCGGGTCACAGGATGATCACGACGCACCTGAGGCGAACGCCCAGGTCACCACTGGTGGGGAGGCCTCGGCGGACGCGACGTCCACCAAGCGCCCGCGTCGTCGCGCCACCCGGTCCGTCGTCTCGACGGCCAAGCACGTCGAGCCCATCGTGGTCGGTTCGTCCGACACCCCCGCGACCCCGGCCGAGGGTCAGCCCGTGACCACGGGCGGCACCGCAGCCGTCGCCACGCCGACGACGCCCGCGGCCGGTGAGCCGGCCGCCAAGCGGCCGCGCCGTCGCGCCACGCGCGGCGTGTCCACGCCCTCGGCGACCGAGCCGGCTCCGGCCGCGCCCGTCGCCGAGCCGGCCCAGGACCAGCCGGTCGCCGCCGAGCCCGTCGTCGCCGAGGCTGCCGAGCAGGTTGAGGCGACGCAGTCCGAGGCAACGCAGGCTGAGGTAACGCAGGCTGAGCTAACGCAGACTGAGACAGATCTCACTGCCGGCGTCGCCCCCGAGGTTGCGCCCGCCGCCGAGCCTGTTGTCGCCGAGCCTGCTGCTGCCGAGCCCGAGGCCGTCGTCGCGGCCGAGCCCGCGGCCGTCGCCGAGCCCGAGGCCGCCGAGCCCGAGCAGCAGCCGGAGGCCGCCGCGGAGGAGTCCGCGCCGGTCGAGATCGACCTCCCCGAGCCGGTCGCGGCCGCCGAGGCGCCCGCTCGCGGGGTCGTCAGCCTGGACGACATCGTCCTGCCCGGCGGTCCGGCGGCCGAGGCCGCCCCCGCCGAGAAGTCCGCGCCCAAGCGCCGCAGCCGCAAGAAGGCCGAGCCGGTCGCCGACGTCGACACGACGGTCGAGCCCGCCGCCGAGGTCACGCAGGAGCCTGCTGAGCAGGTCGCCCCGGAGCAGTCCGCCCCGGAGCAGGCCGCCGAGCCGGCCCCCAAGCGCAGCCGTTCGCGCCGCAAGCCCGCCGCCGAGGCGACCCCGGCCGAGGAGGCCCCGGCCGCCGCCGCGGCTCCCGCCGCCGAGGAGCCCGCGCGGTCCCGCACGCGCCGCGGCGGCCGCCGCCCGGCGTTCGAGCAGCCGGAGGCACCGGCGCAGCCCACGCAGTCGCCCGCCGCGACCACCTCGGGTACCCGGGTGCCGCGCCTGGCCACGACGGCGCTGCTGTTCCAGGCGCCGGACGACTCCGCGCGCCGGTCGCGCCGCGCCCAGGCCCCGGCCGGTCCGCCGCGCCCGCAGGACCTGACGCCGCAGTTCGCCCGTCCCGTCGCGCGCCCGGTCGAGCCGGCCGCCGAGAAGCCGGCGACCCCGGCCGAGACCCCCGCGCCCGCCGAGCAGGCTGCCGAGCAGGTTGCCGAGACTCCGGTCGCGACGCCCGCGGCGTCCGCCACCGAGACGGCCCCGGAGCCCCGTACCCGCAGGTCCGGCTCCCGCCGGGCCGTGCGCCGCACGGGCCCGAGCGCCGAGCAGCCCGCGCAGACCCCGGCCGAGCCCGCCGCGCAGGAGAGCGCGCCGGCCGAGACCGAGCCCACGCCGGAAGCACCCGAGGCATCCGAGGCCACCGCCCCGGCCGCCCCGCAGTTCGTCGCCGCCGACCTGAGCGACGACGACGCCGCGGCGGTCGACGAGGTCGGCGCCATCGAGGAGGAGCTGGTCGCCGAGGGCGTCGAGCTCGAGGAGCTCGCCCCGGGTGACTTCGAGGAGTACGACGACGAGGACGTGCGCCCGTCGCGCCGTCGTCGTCGGCGGGGTGGCCGCGGACGCCGTGGCGGCCGCACCAACCGCTCGGACGACATGGACGACTCGGCCGACGAGGACCAGGACGACGAGTCCGAGGAGGACGCCCAGGCGTCCGACGACGAGGACGGCGACGCCGAGGACTCGGGGCAGGACTCCGCAGAGGGCGACGCCGAGGGTGAGGCCGAGGGTGAGGCCGAGGGTGAGGGCGGCAGCCGTCGTCGTCGGCGTCGTCGCCGGGGCACCCGCGGTGAGCGCGCCGAGGCCGCCGCCGCACGCTCCAGCCGCAGCGACGAGGTGACCGCGCTCAAGGGCTCCACGCGCCTGGAGGCGAAGCGTCAGCGTCGCCGCGAGGGCCGTGACCACGGCCGTCGTCGCCAGATCATCACCGAGGCCGAGTTCCTGGCCCGCCGCGAGTCGGTGCAGCGGTCGATGATCGTGCGCGAGAAGGACGGCCGCACGCAGATCGCCGTGCTGGAGGACGGCGTGCTCGTGGAGCACTACGTCTCGCAGCAGTCGCAGGCGTCGATGGCCGGCAACGTGTACCTGGGTCGGGTCCAGAACGTGCTGCCCTCCATGGAGGCCGCGTTCGTCGACGTCGGCAAGGGCCGCAACGCCGTGCTGTACGCGGGCGAGGTCAACTGGGACGCGGCGGGCCTGGAGGGCCAGCCGCGCCGCATCGAGCAGGCGCTGAAGTCGGGCGACTCGGTGCTGGTGCAGGTCACCAAGGACCCGATCGGCCACAAGGGCGCGCGCCTGACGAGCCAGGTCACCCTGGCCGGCCGGTACCTGGTGTTCGTGCCGGGTGGCGGCATGACCGGCATCAGCCGCAAGCTGCCTGACACCGAGCGGTCGCGCCTCAAGAAGATCCTCCGCGAGGTCGTGCCCGACGGCGCGGGCGTCATCGTGCGCACCGCCGCCGAGGGGGCGAGCGAGGAGGAGCTGCGCGCCGACGTCCAGCGCCTGCAGGGCCAGTGGGACGCCATCCAGGCCAAGTCCAAGAAGGCGAACGCCCCGGCCCTGCTCCAGGGCGAGCCGGACATGGCGATCCGCGTGGTCCGCGACATCTTCAACGACGACTTCTCGTCGCTGGTGGTGCAGGGCGAGGGTGCGTGGGACGAGATCGCGCACTACGTCGAGGAGCTGGCTCCCGACCTGCGCGAGCGCGTGTCCAAGTGGGTCGAGAACACGGACGTGTTCACGGTGCACCGGGTGGACGAGCAGCTCGCCAAGGGCATGGACCGCAAGGTCTGGCTGCCCTCGGGTGGCTCGCTGGTCATCGACCGCACCGAGGCCATGACGGTCGTGGACGTCAACACCGGCAAGTTCACCGGTGCGGGCGGCACGCTCGAGGAGACCGTCACGCGGAACAACCTCGAGGCGGCCGAGGAGATCGTGCGGCAGCTCCGCCTGCGCGACATCGGCGGCATCATCGTCATCGACTTCATCGACATGGTGCTGGAGTCCAACCGTGACCTGGTGCTGCGTCGCCTGGTCGAGTGCCTGGGCCGGGACCGCACCAAGCACCAGGTCGCCGAGGTGACGTCGCTGGGCCTGGTCCAGATGACGCGCAAGCGCGTGGGCCAGGGCCTGGTCGAGGCGTTCTCCGAGACGTGCGAGCACTGCAAGGGCCGTGGCTTCATCGTGCACGAGGAGCCGATCGAGAAGCAGGGCTCCGGCTCCGGCTCCGGCTCGGGCGCGCCCGCCGCGGTCGAGGAGAGCCCGCGGGCGGCGCGTTCGCGCCGCAAGCGCGGCAAGGAGGCCAAGGAGAAGGCCGCTCCGGCCCAGGAGCCGGCGGCGCCCGTCGCCAGCCTGCCCGAGGAGCGGTCCGAGGCGCGCGAGGCCGTCAAGGCCACGCTCGCGACGATCGCCGCCGCGGCGCAGCACGCACACGAGACGCACGAGACGCACGAGACCAAGGACGCCGCGGAGGACGGTCCCGCCACGCTGGACGAGATCCAGCTGCCCTCGGCGGGCTCCGGCTCGTCGAACCCGGCCGCCCCGGCGGACGGTGCCGCGCCGGCTTCCGCGGGCTCGTCCGCCGACGCCGGTTCGCCGGCGGACGCAGCGCCGTCGACGGACGACACGCCGGAGGGGGGCTCCGGCACTGGGCAGCCGGAACCGCCCAAAGGAGCTGGCGACGAGGTCGCCTGAGCAGAAGAAGGGCTTCTGGGCGCGGCTGATGGGCCGCTGACCTGAACCCGACGAGGGTCGCCACCGCGAGGTGGCGGCCCTCGTTTTTTGTGCCCGGAGACTCCTTCGGAACTCGTCGGGCAAACCTGTTGCGGGCAGGCCACGTTCTGTGGTTCATTAGTCGAGTAATGAACCAACGAGGCGTGACCGAGACGACGGAGACCGAGATGACGACGACCGCCGCGAGACCGATGACTGCCCGGCTCGGGTATGTCGACAACCTGCGGATCCTGCTGACCGTGCTGGTCCTGGCCCACCACAGCGCGCTGACCTACGGCGCGCTCCCCATGTGGTACTGGACCGAGCCCAGCGAGAGCCTGTCCGGGCTCGCCCTCGTGGCGTTCGTCGTCGCGAACCAGCTCTGGTTCATGGGCTTCTTCTTCCTGCTCTCCGGCCTGTTCGTGCCGGGCTCGGTGGACCGCAAGGGGCCGGGCGCGTTCGCCCGCGACCGGCTCATCCGGCTCGGCGTCCCGCTGATCGTGTTCTGGCTGGTCGCGCGGCCGGTGCTGTCCCTCCCGGGCTGGCCCGAGCACCGCGACCAGGGGGAGTCGTTCCTGCAGTTCTGGTTCACCGCGGGCGACCCCGGGCCCATGTGGTTCGTCGAGGTGCTCCTGGTGGTCTCGCTCGGCTACGCGGCCTTCCGTGCGCTGCGAGCCCGGTCGGCCGCCCGGCGTGGCGTGCTCTCGGCGGCCGCCGACGGCGTCGTCCTTCCGCAGACGGAGGCACGCCCCGTCACCTTCCGCCTGATCGCCGGGCTCGTCGCCGTCCTGACCCTCGTGACCTTCGTCTGGCGCCTGGCCGTGCCGCTGGGCACCTACTGGACGGGGGTCGGCCTCCCGACGCCGGCCTACCTGCCGCAGTACGTGCTGCTCTTCGTCGTCGGCCTGCTCGCGGCGCGCCGCGGCTGGCTGACGTCGCTCACGGTGCGGCAGGGTCGCGTCGCGCTGATCGTCGCTATCGTCGGGGTCGGCCCGGCCCTCGGCGCCTCGGCCCTCGCGTCGGCGCCCGACGCCGGGGTCCTCGCCCTGGTCGCCCAGAGCCTCGTCGAGAACGTCGTCGCCGTGGGCGCGGCCCTCGGGCTGCTGGTGCTGTTCCGGGAGCGGTTCTCCGGGCAGCCGGCCTGGGCCCGGTTCGCCGCTCAGCACTCGTTCGCGGTGTACGTCATCCACCCGCTGGTGCTGGTGGGCGTGGCGATGCTGTTCGCGCCGCTCGTGGCTCCCGCGGGCGTGAAGTTCCTGCTCCTGCTCGTGCTGTCGGTGCCGCTCTGCTGGGGCGCCGCCTACCTGCTGCGCCGCGTCCCGGGCGTGGCCCGGGTGCTGTAGGTCCCGCAGGGGCCGTTGCCGGGCGAGGCCCGGAGAACGTGTTCGCAGGGGGATGGGTAACGGAGACGTAGCAGTGCTACGTCTG